>JBGTJT010000362.1:0-7295 GCA_041744995.1 Pirellulales bacterium
AGGCTTAAACAACAAAGTCAAACTGACCACCAGAAAATCATACGGCTTTCGCACCTACGAAGCCATTGAAACCGCCTTGTACCACAACCTCGGAGTCCTCCCAGAACCAGTATTTACCCACAGATTCTGGTGAGGAGGCAACCAAAAAGGCCGAGTTGCCGGCCGCCCGCAAAAGCGGACTCCCAACCGGCAACACTATTCTCCATCGCGGGCGTCGCCGGTCAACTGCAGCCGATGGTTAGGTGCCATCCTGCAGTTGACGTAACACCTGTTCCAGCGCGTCTCGACCTTCGACGATTCCCTCGCCTCGTTTCCAGGCGAAGAACCGATCTTCCCATTCTGTTTGCTCGACGTAAGGGCGTTTGCCATCTGGAAACTGGGGATCAAGTTCCAAGACTTCGCGAAGCAGCCGTTCGATATCAAGCGGAAATGGATGTTGTCCGTGGACAAGCATGTCGGTCAGCGGATGATCTCCCGGTGTGCCGTTGGGCATTGTTCTGGGGCCTAACGAATAGCGTTTTATCGTCTAGTCGCAAAGCGATGAGCGATAAAACGCAGTTGAACTTCAGCCGCGGAGCACGCGTTGGCTCCGCCTATTGGAGATTGTAAGGGAGCGCAGTTGGCCCATGCAAGCAGCGCGGCGCCTGCGGGGTGGCCAGTCCGCTGGATCACCTGAAGCAGTCGGCCTGAGGAGGGCGACGTGTGGTTAGCGGCGCTCACTCGCTTGCGCTTCGTGCTGGTATTGGCCTAGCAGGCGATCCAACAATATCGGGATGATTGGCAGAAAAATAGGATGGCAGAAAGATCGGAAGGGATTTCATTCTTCTGCCATCCATCTTTCTGCCATAAGGCAACGATCCTTGTGTCGCGGCCGGGGCCAGCTTGTCTGGCTGGTGAAGGAGTGTGGCAAGCTAGCGGCAGGGCAAGGTTGTTTGCTGGCTGTCAGGCGAGCCGCCTGACGCTACGTTCGGTGCTGGTGAGTCGGACAGGCCGGACAACAGCGGCTCGCTGCGCCTTTGCTATCACTTGCGCCGAAACATCTCTTGTACGGCCTAGCCAACTTCCTATAATCCCGCCCTGGCTATTTCGCGACTCTAGCGACCGGCGGATCGATGGGTTTTACCGATATTCACTGTCACCTGATTGCAGGCATCGACGACGGCGCCGATTCGGTTGAGGAATCGCTGGCGATGGCGCGGATGGCGGTCGACGACGGTATTTCGACCATTATCTGCACGCCGCACCAACTGGGCGGCTTTCCGGCCAATCGGGGCGCCGATATCCGCCAGCATGTTTGCCAGTTGCAAGCCTTGCTGGCGCAAGAGAACATTCCCCTCAGCCTGCTGCCGGGGGCCGACGTGCGGATCGAAGACGACATGATCGCCCGGCTGCGGAGCGGCGACGTCGTTTCGCTTGGCGATCATCGACGGCACGTGCTGCTGGAATTGCCGCACGAGATGTACTTTCCGCTCGAACCGGTGCTCGAACAGCTCGCCGCGATCGGCCTGACGGGCATTTTTTCGCACCCCGAGCGCAACCAGGGAATCCTTCGCGATCCCAAGCTGCTCGCCCCTCTGGTGCGGTTCGGCTGCCTGATGCAAGTCACCGCCGGCAGTTTGCTCGGCACGTTCGGCGAGCGGAGCAAGGTACTGGCCGAGTGGATGATCGAACACCAATTGGTTCACTTCCTCGCCACCGACGCCCACGGCTGCAAGGCACGCCGGCCGCTGATGGCGCGGGCGCATCGCCGAGTGGCGGAACTGGCCGACGCACGGACCGCCGATGCACTGTGCATCCATAATCCAGCAGCGGTCGCCGCCGGCGAGGAACTCGACTTAACCCGTCCTGTTGCGGTCAAAACAGGCTTTTCACGGTGGTTCGGTCGAGGAGTCGCCGCGTGAGAGCAGCGCCTGTGACAAAGATTGTTGGTTTACTGGCAACCGCCGCGGTCCTGCACCTGGCCGTGCTTGCCGCTGCGCCGGCGCTGGCCCAGACCTGGACCGATGAACGCTCCGCCGGGCCGGTGGTAATCCACGCGAACTTCGCGCTGGACCGCTACGAGGGACTGGTCAAGGAGATCGCCGCGCTGCAACACGACTTGGAAGCAACGCTCAACGTGCCGGCCCCCCGCGAGCCGATTCATATCTATTTGTTCTCCACCCGTGGCGCCTATACCAACTATCTGCGGCGTTATTTCCCGAATGTCACGCCGCGACGAGCGATGTTCATCAAGGGGCGCGGACCCGGCATGGTGTTCGCCTACGTCAGCGACGAACTGGTTACCGACGTGCGGCACGAGGCGACGCACGCCTTATTGCACGCGTCGCTGCCGATGGTTCCGTTGTGGCTTGACGAAGGCCTGGCAGAGTACTTTGAGGTTCCCCGCGAGCAGCGCGCCGGCGGCAATCCGCACCAGGCGAAAACCAAGTGGGCTGCGCGCTTTGGTTCGGCGCCTTCGATCGAAAGGCTTGAGGCGCTGCAATCGCTGGAGGATATGAACGCCGGCGACTATCGCCATAGTTGGGCTGTAGTTCACTTCATGCTGCATGGTTCCGACGCCGGCAAGCAGGAGCTGGTCGCATTCCTGGCCGATATCCGCGGACATCAGGCCCCAGGCAAGCTTAGCGATCGTCTTCAGCAGCGAATTCCCAATCTGGAACAAGCATTCGCGGCGCATTTGCGCAAGCTGGGAGGATGAGAGAACTCGATCATCCTCCAATTTGGAAAGTTGTTACGAAAGGACTAAATGTTTGCTTGCGGCGGGCCGATGATTAAGAAGGCCCGAAAACCAACCGGGCTGACGTTCTCCCTTGCGCTGGTCGTGGGGGAATCTGCGGATCAGGTAAAGTTTCACGATCGACTTCTTGCTCGGGCGTCGATCATTTTCCGATAATGGAGGATCGCATCAGATGAAAGTTATGAAGTTTTTGCGCGGCGCGGCGCTGGCATTGGCGACCGCGGGTATGTTGGCGCCCCAGGCAGCCATGGCCGCCGCACCGGTTGAATCGGCCCAGCCGATTTTGACCGACGTGGCCTTGCAGTCTGGCGGGATCCTGCTCGGCCAAGTGGTCGACAAGCAGGGCATCCCACAGGCCAACTCCGAAGTGCTGGTTTCGCATGAAGGCATCGAGATTGCCCGGGTGCGAACCGACGACGAAGGACAATTCCGCGTGAGCGGACTCCGCGGCGGCGTGCATGGCGTGCAAACCGCCGAAGGTGCCAACGCCTATCGCTTCTGGGCGCCGGAAACCGCGCCACCGGCCGCGACCAGCCGCGTGCTGTTCGTCAACGACGGTGTCACGCAACGAGGCCACTTGTACGACGTGCTGTATCCCGGTCCGTTCGTGCAAGGCATGGTCGTCGGCGGCCTGATCACCGGCGGCGTCTACTGGGCGCTCGACTACAACTCCAGCGGAAGCTGAGCGTAGCAAACTCGATCGACTACCAACCCACATCCCTCGCCGGCGCGACGCGCGCCAGCGAGGGATTTTCTTGTCTGGTTGTCGCGAGTGCCGTGTAGCAGGATGGGACTGGGCTACGCAAAAGGCGGTATTCTGGGCGATGTTGCTTTACCCTGTTTTTGTGCCTACCAGCAGATGGAGCAATGACGAATGTCGAAATCCGAATGACGAAGGACGGCAATCCAATCAGCAGTCTGAAGAACCAGCCAAGAAATGGTTTGAACGACGAAGTTCCTCATTCGACATTCTGGTTTCTTTCGTCATTACCGTTTCGTCTATCGGAACAAAACCGCCCGAAACCCCGACTCCATGATACCTCGATTTAGCGCACCCCAGGTTCAGCCTAGCGCCAGTTGAGCTGGCGAATCAAGCCGTCGGCGGCGGACAGCCCGGCCGCTGTGTGTCGCCTGCGATCGAATGCGTTGCGGAGAACGCATCCCGACGCCCGCCTGCGCCTGCGGCTACGGGTTAAACGATCATCGCCAACTCAACGTGGCGACTTGCACTCCAGACGGAACCCCTACCAGAAACCGCTGCGCGCCAGCGCAGAAGACAAGACGCTGCAATATCCTATAATAATCTACACTTCGATTATCCTAATCGACTGGCAACGTCCCTGCATCTGAAGGAGGTAACCCCCATGCCCGCCGTCAGCAAGATTACGCCTTGCCTGTGGTTTGAAGACCAGGCGGAGACCGCCGCCGAGTTCTACGTCGGCGTCTTTCCCGACTCGCGGATTGTCACCACCACCCACTACGGCGAGGCGGGCAAGGAGTTGCATCAGAAGCCGACTGGCAGCGTGATGACCGTCGAGTTCGAATTGGCCGGGCAGTCGTTTACGGCGCTCAACGGAGGGCCGATGTTTCAATTCACCGAGGCCATCTCGCTGCAAGTCGGCTGCGACTCGCAAAGTGAAGTCGACCACTATTGGGAGAAACTCTCCACCGGCGGCGATCCCAACGCGCAGCAGTGCGGCTGGCTCAAGGACCAGTTCGGCGTCTCGTGGCAGGTGGTGCCGAACGAATGGATCGAGCTGGTCCAGGACCCCGACCAAAAAAAGGTCGAACGGGCGATGCTGGCGATGTTCCAGATGAAGAAGCTCGATATAGGGACGCTTAGAGAGGCATTCAACGGCTGAGTTTAACCACGGAGGCACGGAGGACACGGAGTAGACAAGACGATACTATAGTTTTCTCTTCTCCGTGTCCTCCGTGCCTCCGTGGTGAATCTTCATTCATTTGCAAGAGCATCATGCAACCTCGACCTCGCGAACCGTTTGTCACCAGCATCGGCATTCAGCGTGACCGTTGCGTGCTGAAGTCGCCGTACTCGGCCGAGATTCCGGCGATCAAGTCGATCTCGCATTTGAAGCTGCACCCCAAGGCGACCTTTTTTATCGGCGAGAACGGCAGCGGCAAGTCGACGCTGTTGGAGGCGATCGCCGTCGCCGACGGCTTCAATGCCGAAGGGGGCACGCGGAATTTCGACTTTCACACCCGCGCCTCGCATGCCGATCTGTTCAAGTGGGTTCAACTGGGCCGCGGCACCCGGGGGATGCGCCGCAGCGACGGCTTTTTCTTTCGCGCCGAGAGTTTTTACAACGTGGCCACCGAGATCGAGCGGCTGGGGTTCGATCCGGAAACGAGCGTCTACGGGCCTACGTCGTACCACGAACAGTCGCACGGCGAGTCGCTGCTGAGCCTGATGACCGACCGACTCCGCGGCGACGGTCTGTACCTGATGGACGAACCCGAGGCGGCCCTGTCGCCGCAGCGACAGTTGGCCTTTCTGATCGCCATGCACGAGCTGATCGAGCGCGAATCGCAGTTCGTGATCGCCACCCACTCGCCGCTCATCATGGCCTATCCCGAGGCGGTGATCTACGAGTTCTCTCGCGAGGGAATCCGCCAAGTGGCCTACGAACAGACCGAGCATTACCGCGTAACGAAGAACTTTCTCAATCAGCCCCAGCAAGTTTTGCGGCACTTGCTGGAGGGAGAGGATTAGCGGGCCTAGCGCCTTGGTAAGCTGCGGCGACTATTTCTCGTCGACCAGCTCTTTGAGCAACGCATCGACTTGTTCGACGTTGTTCACCACGTGGCGCAATTTACCTTGGCGGTCGTAGAGCTTGTAGTGCGGAACCCCTTCGTCACCGAGGTCGAAGGCGTCAAAGCCCTCCTGGCCAACGCCGTAGGATGACAGCAAGTTGTCGAAGGCGGCCTGCTTGACCGTGAGAAACTCGCGCACCTTCGCCTGGTCTTCCGGTTCGTCCATGCTCACGGAGACCACGGCCAGATCCTTGCGATCGTATTCACCGAAGAGTTCGACGGTGTGCGAAAACTGCTTGATGCAGGGGCCGCACCAGGTTGCCCAGAAGTCGACCAGTACCACTTGACCTCGTTTGGTCGCCAGCAGCTCGTCGTACTTGGCGCGGTCGGCCAATGCAACGCCGATCTTCGGCTCAGCGGCACGCACAACTCCCGAGAGCATTGCGATTGAAACGAGCGCCAGCAACACGAATCGAGACCAGTTCTTCATGTGAAAACGCTCCAACTTAGGAACACGAAAAGCAGCCGTCGCCGGCAATTGGGTGCCGGCGACGGCTGGCTTAACACGTACCGTGACTATTTCTTCTTCAGCTTGATTCCGCAGCCGAAGGCTTTGGTTTCAGTCACCTCGGGCGTCTTGCCGGCCAATAGAGCCTCGACCGCGTCGGCCACGTAGTGCCTCTCGGGATTCTTCATCTTGTCGTCGAAAGAGCCGTGATAAACAATCTTGCCGTCTTTGATGATGAAGATTTCGGGCGTCACTTTGGCGCCGTAAGCCTTCGCGGCGGCAGCGCCCTCGTCGGCGGCGTACACGAAATTGTAGCCCTTTTGCTCTGCCCGGGTCTTCATCGCTTCGGCACTTTCTCCGTTGCTGTTGAGCGCCACAAAATTTACTTTCTTGTCCTTGTACTTCTCGGCGAACTCGATGAACCGATCTTCATAGGCAACCGCCACGGGGCAGCCGTTGCAGGTGAAGCACAACACCGTAATGTCCGAGGCGGCGCTGGCGCTGTCGAGCGTATGCTCGTTGCCCGCGGGACATGTGGCGGTATAGTTCGGGGCCGCGTCCCCCACGCCAACCGCCAAGGCGGCCACCGACGGCAACACGATCAATGCCAACGTCAACAAACTCGTTTTCACCATACGCATGAAATCTCTCCTTGAAAGAAAAATAAACTTCGCCCCTTTCGCGAGGCACGGCCACACTTACTCCTGCTTCAACGCTTCTTCGGTCGCGGCGATCACTTCCGGAGAGTCAGGCTTCGTCCGCGGGGCGAACCGCGCCACCACATTCCCTTGGCGATCGATCAGGAACTTTTCAAAGTTCCAGCTAATCTCGCCGGCGCCGGTTGGTTTCGTTTCCAGTTGGGTCAAATATCGATAGAGGTCGCTGGCGCCCTCGCCATTCACGTCGACCTTGGCCAGCATGTCGAACGTGACGCCGTATTCCTGGGAACAGAAGTTGCGAATCTCCGCGGCCGAGCCGGGTTCTTGGGCGCCGAACTGGTTGCACGGCACGCCGACCACGGCCAAGCCTTGCTCCGCATACTTTTCATGCAGTTGCTGCAACTGCTTGTACTGGGGCGTCAAGCCGCACTCGCTGGCCACGTTCACAAGCAACACGACTTTGCCTTGATATTTCTCCAGCGCGACACCTTCTCCGTCGAGCGTCTTCATCGTGAAATTCAATGCGTCCGGCACTTGCTTGCCTGCTTTCTTTTCTGCGGTTGCGATTTGTATGGAGGCGGCCGCGACGGCGGCCAGCAGGGCGTACGATAGAATGCGT
>JBGTJT010000363.1:0-3407 GCA_041744995.1 Pirellulales bacterium
CAACTGGCAGCTACCACGAATCGTCCCGGCGATCTGGATCTCCGCCTGGGCTTGTCCCGGCGGAATCAGCGATTCATCGTGGCGTCCGCCGGGGCAAGCCCGACGGAGCGCTCGTTTTGTCGCTTCGATGGTAGCTGCCAGTTGCGGCCTCCGCCGAGGCAAGCTCGACGGAAGGCGGCGCCGAGCCGTGGATCAAAACTTGCCCCGACGGCAAACACTCATGATTAATGATCTTGCGCAGCCCAGGACCGGACGAGTTGCTGACCCCTGATCCCTGACCCCTGACCCCTGACCCCTGACAGAACCGGCAGAAACCGCGCGACCGGCAAAGATTGCCAAAGTTCGGCGCGTGCGCGGGCCGATAATTCCTGCACGTCGCCAACGTCATCGCGCAAATCAGCTAGGCAGCGACGTATTCCCAGGGGGGACAGCAAGTCCGGTCACGCCGTTGGCGTCGGCCGGACTTCTTTTTTGCGCTGATTCACTCGCCGCTGTACGTCGCGTAGCACCGCGGCGTTTCCCACAACCGCACTTCGGTCACGGGGAACTTCTCGGGGTGGTTGGCCGAGAAGTCGTAGATCACCTTGGCGATGGTCTCGGCGGTCGGATTGCTATCAATCAGAAACAGCGGCTCGCCCATCTCCTGCAAGATCGGCACCACCGGATCGTCCTGGCAGAGGATCATGCGGTGGTCGAGATTCTCGTCGATCCAGCCGGCGATCACCCGCTTGATATCGGAAAAATCGAGCAGCATCCCGCGATGGTCCAGCTTTTCGGCGGCGAAGGAGATCACGCAACGGCCATTGTGGCCGTGCAGGTAGCGGCATTTACCGTCGTAATTGAGCAGTCGATGGCCGTAGCAGAAGTCGATTTCACGGGTGACGTGGAACATGGCGGGTCGGCTCGCAAAGTGGCAAAAGTGGTGTTCCCACTATTGTAGCGCAGCGGCTGCTTTCGTTCAGTGCCCGCGGTCCGGATAATTCATAAACTTCTCTTGACCCGTTCAGAACCGTTCGGTATTCTCCCGCCCAACGTTGGTCAAACGCCGCGACGAGGCGGGCCATTTTCGCCGGCAAGGATGCCTGCGAAAGCAGCGCTCGGCAACGGCGGCCGACCAACGTGACGCGAGGCGACTCATCGGCAAGGATGCCGGTGATCGCTTTGTCGCTCGGCAACCACGGAATCCCTGGCGAGAAAGAAACAGAGAAAACGGCTCGCAATTGACCTTGAGCCGACCGGCCGAACTCGATAATGTCCGGCCACACAAACCAATCGCTCCCGGAACTGGAAGCAGGTGTCCTTTGCCCCCCTGGGACCCGAACCATTCCGGGAGCCTTTTTATGCGCTGGCGGTGGAACGGCAGTGTCTCGCCGCCACGGCCCGCTCCTGCCCGCGGCGGCTAACTTCGGCTGGCAGCCGATTCGGCAAAAATCGATTGTCCGATCCCTTCCGCCTTGGCAATCACCGTGATGCCCCCTTCGCTGACGGTGAACCCCCGCGCCCGGTCGTGGTCGTGGTCAAAGCCGATCACCGTTCCCTGCGGAATGTGGACCCCCTTGTCGATGATGGCGCGGCGAATCTTGGCGTGTCGGCCGATGTCGACGCTGTCGAACAAGATGGAATCCTCCACCTCGGCGTAGCTATTCACCCGCACGTTGACCGAAAGAATCGACCGCTCCACGCGTCCGCCGGAGATGATCGTGCCGGGGCACAGAATGCTGTCGAGTGCCTGGCCGCACCGTCCCCCTTCGTGCTTCTCGGCGAACACCGTCTTCGGCGGGGGATAGTTGGGATGGTAGGTGCGAATCGGCCATAGTTCGTCGTACATGTTCAGCAGCGGATCGACGGAGACCAGGTCCATGTTCGCCTCGAAGTAGGCGTCCAACGTGCCGACGTCGCGCCAATAGCGGGCGATTTTGCGATTCTCGTCGGCAAACGGATAGGCGAACACCCGCTGCGAATTGATGATGCTGGGGATGATGTCGTTGCCGAAGTCGTGCCGGCTGTCGTGGCGGGTGGCGTCCTGACACAGTTGCTCGAACAAAAACCGGGCGTTGAAGCAATACACGCCCATCGAGGCCAAGGCATGCGCCTCGTCGCCGGGAATCGGCTTCGGCTCGGCCGGCTTCTCCTCGAAACCGACGATCCGATTGTCCTGCTCGATCTGCATCACTCCGAACGACCGGGCGTCCTTCCTGCTCACCCGCAGGGCGGCGATCGACAGATCGGCGTTGGTCTCCTTGTGCCGCTCGACCAGCTTCTGGTAGTCCATCTTGTAGATGTGGTCGCCCGCCAGGATCACCACGTATTCGGGCCGCACCTTCTCCAGCGCGTAGATATTCTGATACACCGCGTCGGCGGTGCCTTGGTACCATTGCTCGTCGATCCGCTGCTGCGGCGGCACGACGTCGACGAATTCGCCCAATTCATGCGACAGAAAGCCGCGCCAGCCGAGGTTGATATGCCGATCGAGGCTCATCGCTTTGTACTGCGTGAGCACCAGGATCTTGCGAATATCGCTATTGATGCAGTTGCTCAAGGCAAAGTCGACAATGCGATACTGGCCGCCAAACGGCACGGCCGGCTTGGCCCGGTCGCGAGTGAGCGGCTCCAAGCGGGAGCCACGACCGCCAGCCAAAACAACAGCGAGTACGTCTTTCATGGATTCCTCGGGGAGCGAGCTTAAAGTGCAATCCGTTACGACATAGTTTATCGACAAACGGCCGCCGCGTAAATCAGCAAGACCACTCGCGCATCCAGAGTTCCAGCATCAGCAGCGCCCAGAGGCGATCGCCGTGCTCGGCGCGGCCGGCGGCGTGCTCTTCGAGAAATCGCGCCATGGCGTCGCGCCGCAGATAGCCGCGAGCCGTGGTTTGCTCGTCCAGGAGGATTTCCTTGGTGAAGCTCGCCAGATCTTCACGGAACCAGCGGGCCAGCGGCACGCCGAAGCCTCGTTTGCAGCGGGCGAACACGCTCGCCGGCAGGAGATCGCCAAACGCCGCCCGCAGAATGCGCTTGCCGCGGCCGTGACGAAACCGGTAGTGGGCCGGCATGTTTACGGCGAGTTCGACCACGCGATGATCCAGAAACGGCTGCCGGCATTCCAGGCCGTGGGCCATGGTGGCCAGGTCGACCTTGGTCATCAAGTCGCCCGGCAGATAGGTAATCAAATCGGTCAGACCAGCCGCCGCCGGTCCATGGCGGGTAACTGCCGAGGCTCGCCGCCAGGCGTCGATCACGAACTCCGCCGGATCGCTGTCCGGCAGCGAGGCGAGAAAGTCGTCGGTGTAGAGGTTCGCGCGTTGCGCTTCGGTGAAGACGGCGATCCATTCCAGGTAGCGACGGGCCGGCGACAGGGGCAGCGCCGCCAGCAGCTTCTTGGCTCGATGCAGCCGCGACCGCCGGTT
>JBGTJT010000364.1:0-2537 GCA_041744995.1 Pirellulales bacterium
CGACGAACACTTCCTTTTCGGCGATGCAGAGCAGGTTGTTGTCGTAAGCGCCCCCCTGGATAATGCAGCGGGCGGCGTTGTCGAGATCGGCCGTTTCGTCGACCACCACCGGCGGATTGCCGGGTCCGGCTACGACCGCACGCTTGCCGCTGTTCAATGCCGCCCGCGCCACGGCCGGCCCGCCGGTAACGCAGATCAATTTGACGCCGCGATGGGCGAAGATCGCCTCGGCGCTCTCCAGCGTCGGCTCGGCGATCACGCAGATCAGGTTGTCGATGCCGACGTCCTCGTAGATCGCCTTATTGAAGCGTCGCACGCCCTCGGCGGCTACTTGCTTGCCGCTGGGATGCGGATTCACCACCAGGGTGTTGCCGCCGGCGATCATGCTGACCGCGTTGCCGGTGATGGTCGGCAGCGAGTGCGTGACCGGCGTAATGGCGCCGATCACACCGAACGGGGCATGCTCGATCACGGCCAGCCCATGGTCGCCGCTAAACACCTCGCTACGCAGGAACTCGACGCCGGGGGTCTTTTCGCCGAGCGTCTTGAGTTTTTCGATCTTATGTTCCAGACGGCCAATCTTCGTCTCGTTCATCTCCATCGTGCCAAGCTCTTCGCACTGCTTGATCGAGATGCGGCGGATATGGTCGATGATTCGCTTGCGGTCTTCCTTGCTCCACTCGCTCAGTTGCTCGAAGGCGTCGGTCGCGGCGGCCACCGCTTCATTCACGTCGGTGAATACGCCGTGGCGGCCAGCATAGCCGCGGCCCTGGGTATGAACCGCCGCCGACGTACCATTCATCTGCGTGAGCACCTGCTGCACGACATTGCGGATAAGTTCTTCATTAACTTGCATGATGTTTCGCCTGTGGCTTGTGGAGTCGTGATGCGCTGCGCGGAGCGACAATCGACTAATCCTCTCGGTCAAATACTGTTTTGTCGTCTATGCGCACGGTGTCGACGATGCCGACAATGACCGTGTCGATCGGCAGGTTCTTGGTTTCCGGCGTCAGCCGGGCGCTCGATCCCTGGGTGATGATCACAAACTCGCCGATACCGGCGCCGATGGTGTCGATCGCCACGAAGGTGCGTCCGGTCGTCTCCAGCGACTTGCGTTGCTTGGCCTCCAGCCGATACGGCTCGACGACCATCAACTTGTGGCCCACGATCGCTTGCGCTTTTTGCGTAGCGACCACCGAACCGGTGACTTTGGCCAGAAACATGGGTTAACCTTCCAATAATTGCTTGCTTTGCCGGGCGACGACGATCTCTTCGTTGGTCGGTATCACCCACACTTGCACGCGGCTCGACTCGTTGCTGATTCGGCACTCGCCTGATGCGTCCGCATTGGCATTTGCGTCCAGTTGAATGCCGAGTTCTTCCAATCCGTGCAGAATCTCGGCTCGCACCTCGACTCCGTTTTCACCGATGCCGCCGGTAAAGACGATCGCGTCGGCGCCGCCCAATTCCACCAGCATCGCGCCGAGATCCTTGCGGACCGCGGCATAGTACACGTCCAGCGCCAGCCGTGCCCGTTCGTTGCCTTCCGCCGCCGCTTGTTCCAGGTCGCGCATGTCGCCGCTGACGCCGCTGACCCCGAGCAACCCGCCGTGGGAGGCCAGATGCGCGAGCACCTCGTCCAACGTCTTGCCCGTTCGCTCCATGAGCAGCGGCAAGCAGTAGGCGTCGAAGTCTCCGATGCGGTTATTCTGAGGCAAGCCGCTTTGGGGACTCATTCCCATGCTGGTCATCTGGCTTTCGCCGCCGCGCGACGCACACAGGGAACTGCTCCCGCCCAAGTGGCAGGAAATGACCCTGAGATTGTCCCGCTCCATCAGTTCCGCGATCCTGCCGGCGATATAGCGATGGCTGGCCCCGTGGAAGCCCCATTTCTTGATCAGGTATTCTTCCGACCATTCGTACGGCATCGCATAGTAGCGATTCCGCGCGGGTATGGTGGCGTGAAACCCGGTCTCGAACGTGGCGATCAACGGGATCTCTGGAAACTGCTCGCTCAATTGTCGCATCGCCGCGATGTACGGCGGATTGTGCGCCGGGGCGATCTGGTTCATCTCTTCCATGGCGGCCAGCACCTGCGGCGTGACGCGTTGCACGCCGCTGACCCTTCCGCCATGAACCGCTTTGAACCCGATCGCCGCGACATCCGCCGCATCGGCGAGGCAGCCGCTCTCGGCGTCGGTCAGTTGCCGCAGACAGATTCGCACGGCTTCGCCATGGTCCGGCACGCTGGCGGTAAGATCCTGGCGCTGGCCATCGATCTCGACAAAGCAGGCGCTTTCGGCGTCGCCGATCCGTTCGATACCGCCGCGCGCCAATTGGCGTTCGTCAGTCATTTCGAACAGACGGTACTTGAAGCTCGTCGAGCCGATATTGGCAACTAGGATCTTCATGGGCTCCTTCGGAGCTGGGGTCAGGTTTCAGTGTTCAGGTTTCAGGATTTGAATCTAAAACCTTGCACGTGGACCTGTCCCTCCTACGTCCTCAAATGATGTTCCGCCCCAGCGGCCAGGTTTCAA
>JBGTJT010000365.1:0-5839 GCA_041744995.1 Pirellulales bacterium
AGGCTTAAACAACAAAGTCAAACTGACCACCAGAAAATCATACGGCTTTCGCACCTACGAAGCCATTGAAACCGCCTTGTACCACAACCTCGGAGTCCTCCCAGAACCAGTATTTACCCACAGATTCTGGTGAGGAGGCAAAATTCTTGGAGGCAGATTCGGCACTCGCCCCCGCAAGGTTATACAAATTGTCGCCTTCGATCGGGGAGGTCAAACCAAAGCCGTTTCCAAACGTACCGTCGACGATCGTCCAACCGTCCGACGGCTCCACCGGATCATCGACGATGAGAACCGGCGCGGCCGTGAGATCGGCAGTGTTCGACAAGACCACAATCATCAACACTGCGGACAGCAAGGCTCTGACGAGGGTTCGATTCTGATACATGGGACTCTCCAAAAAAAGAAGGTTAAATCGTTGTTCTGTAAAAAAGCACGCTAGCGATACGTTCTTCAACATGATTGTTTCCCTGCATGGTGTGTCACAAAGTGAAATCTTCACTGCGTCCGCTACTTTAATCTCCAAGTTCCAATGGGTCGGCTACTCGATTACGTACCACGTCCAGCCGCCTGCGGGCACGGTGACCGGAACCGTGACGTGATAGTCGCGATCCAACTCCAAGTCCGCCGGCTCGCCTTCCTCATGCCGCAACCGTGCCGTTTTGATCAGTCCCGTGTAATAGAGATTCACGCGCAGCGGCTTGTCAACAGCGCGGTCGAGCGGATTGAAGACGACAAGCATCCCCTTCTGTTCGAGTTGGGGATTAACGTGCAGCATCCAATCCAGGTCGCGGCCGTCGGCGCGACGGCCGTGAACCATGTCGCTTTCGAGAATGTCGCGGTATCGCTTGAACCAATCGACATGCTGTTTGACGAGCGCCCGGGTGCGATCCGTATCGTAGATGCGCGGGCCGCGATAGCAGGCCTGGACTCCCAACGCAAAGTTGGAGGCGAGCATGCGGTCGTAGTGGTCGCGATGGGCGTCGAGTGGCTCGATCGTCGCCGCTTCGCCACCGCCGTGGTATTGCGAAAGCGGCACGAACATCCAGCCCATCGACGGCGTTTTTGTCCATGTCCCGTCATAAATATTCTGCCTGGTGTGGATTGCTTGCATTTCCCGCGGAAGCGACCAATTCACTTCGCGGTACCCCATGCCGCACTTGTTCGATCCGGACAGATAGTAGTAGTCGGGGACGTTTAGATAGATTCCTTCGGCCCGGCACCATTTGTAAAAGTCGCTGATGATTCGCCACTGCACCCAGCGCGAGTCGTCGATTCCTTTCTGCAACGGCGGTCGCGGCGTCACGTCGACGTCGCCGGGATAGGAGCCATCGTGCTCCAGCAGTGAAAAGCCCGTTGTCTGGTAAAAGTCGCGCAAGCGTTGGAAGTAGGCCTGGCCCCACTCGCTGGCCAAGGCAGGGCACTGGCCATGTTTGGGGCGACTGCCCGGCGGCGAGACAATCATATTCCCCTCCGGCGCGCCGCGGCTGGAAAGCAAAGAATACGAGCCGAGTTCAATCCCTTTCGTTTTGGCGTAGTCGGCCACTTGCTTCCAGGACTTGAGATAGTCGCCGTCTTCGTTGTCCATATCGAAGCCGCTGCCGAACGACATCACGATCATCTCGAAGCCGACGTCGGCTGCCTGGTCGATGGCCTGTCGCACCGCCTCGGGTTGGGCGATCCTCATGTGGTGCATGATCGGGTTTTCCGTCACCCAAGGCGAGATCGTGCGGTACATGCGCTTCAGCGCCAAACCTTGCCGCTCCCGATCGGTCGAATCGTGAACCAACTCGAATGCCCGACAACTCTCGAACTGCTTTCCCGGCGCGATGTCCTGCGCGGGACCGTAGGTCGGTTCGACCATCAACAGGCACGGCGTTTGGCGGAGGTAGTTGACCTGCGTGCTGTATTGCGGATCGGTCCGCCAATGGACCACGTGATGATTCGCCTGCAAGTGGTCGAACGAGGCGAACGCGAAATCCGTCTCGACATGCAGCATTCGCGGCGTGGTAAGGGGCACGCGGTCGCGTGTTTCCACCCAACTGCCGTCTTCGACCACCGCCAACACTTCGCTGGCAAACCGGTCGACGGTGATGGCCGCGTTCGTATTGTTCTGGACAGTGATCCACTTACTCATCGCCGGAATGCCGTCGTAGAGTTCGTAGTGAACCGAGACGCGGATGTCGCGCCGCTGGAATTTCTCCCGCAACGAGGCCAGGGCAGCATCGGAAAGGTCGCTGTAGGCGGTGAAGTCGATGATTCGCAATCGGCCCAGTTCGCCGGGCTGAGGGTAGTCGCTGCTGCCGCCGACAGGGTCCATCTTTCCTAGGCGCACGGCAGTTGGCTCTCCCCACGGTTCCCGCGAGCGAAACACATGGTAGGTCCGCCACGGTTGGCCTGCTCGGCGGGCATCGCAGGCGATCGATTCGCCAACCACCCGCAGCCGCAGCGACCACGGTTCGGAAATATCGAGAGAGAGGCGCTCGTCAATCCAGTCATACGCCTGGCCGCCGTTGGACCCGCCAAACCGCGGCTTGCCATTCTCGCCGCCTGAAGGGCGCAAGTAAAAGTGAACGATCCGCTCGCCGAAGACCAGCGCGATGCCCGGTCCCCACGATGCGCCTTGGTCGGTGCCGCAATCGATCGTCGCCTCAACCTGACGCGTGCCGGCCGGCAGCGTGCGTTCGGCATAGACCGCCACGTTGGCCGGGGCCAGGATTTCGCCCACTTTGCCTTCATTTTCAAACGAGCAGCGAGGGTGAGCTTTACTGAGATGAATCGTCCAAGCTGGATCGAGTACGGCGAAATCGTCGGACAGCAACCTTGTCCGCCCGAAGTCACTGGCCGGAGCGGCTGGCGCAATCAGATCGTCCCCGACCTGTGCCCGTTCGGCGAACAGATAACCGGCAGCCAACTGCTGGATGCGTTCTTTGCTGGGTTGCGGCATGGCGTAATCCATCCGCAAATAGACGCCCTTGGGAGGCCAGGAGACATCGGGAGCGTGGTGGCGCACGCGCTTCCATGCCATGCGTTCGGTTGGCTTACCCACCTCGTAGCCGACCAGTTGCATCGCATCGGCATTCGCCGTCATGTCGTCCAACCACTCCGGCAACAGATAGGCATAATTGGGCTGGCCGCGAAGTCCACCGACTTCATACCGGATGCCGTCGATTGTGACGACCGCTTCCGGCTTGACGCCGCGCAACAAAGTCTCGTTGGTCGTCAGATTCTCCAAGCCCACCGTGGCGCCATTCGGCGCCAAACGGAACGTGCGACGCACCAGCCCGTTATCTAATGCGATCTCGTGGGGCTGGTCCGTTCGATAGACATCTGCCTTGTAAGGCGACGCGTCGATCAGCCAGTCGGTCTGTGGTTCCGCGGGACGCTCCGGCAATAACGGAAGCAATGAAGTGTCCGGGGACGACGCCCTACTTAGCGCTGCTGGAAGCAAGGCCAGACTAAGAACCAACAGCGGCACGACCAACAGAGACGACCGGGCGCCGACGGAATGGCAACGTACAGATGTTCGACGAAAAGGGGTAGGTCTCATCATGGGGGTGAAATCACGTCCTGGGTTGTCGGGCTATTCGGAACGGGTTGGCCGAAAGTAAATCTGCACATGATCCGTACCCCAGTTGCTGCCGTCGCGCTCCCGGGCTTGAATCTCCAGCGACAATTCTCGATTGGCTGAGTCCTTGTCGACCTCGTACAGGTAAGTCCAAATTTCATCGTCGCCTGGCTCTGGAATCGGATTCCTAGCGGCATCGACTGGCGCAAGTCCGGCGAGCAATACCTTTTCAATGCCCGTAAATGGCGCGTTGCTGTAATTGAGCATTTGCAAACGGACGACATAGGTTCCTGGCTGCGTATTGTGGCGATAAGTCACACTCGGACGGCGTCCGCCGTAGGAATGCGGCGCGAGGCCGTTGACGGCTGCCAACCCCGGCGACTTACCCGCGGCAGCATCTTCGTCGCCCGCCAGTTCCAACAGGTTCATATACGGCGGCTCCAGTTCGTCCCAGTCGCTCCACGCCTTGCTGATCTCGCCGACGATCGCCGAGTCGTCTCCGCTGCCTTCGATATCGTCGTCGACGATCAACGTGCCCCAGTCGGCTGGCGACGGCGCAAGCTTCGGCGGCAGCTTTCGGACAAACGCGGATTCCGAGTCCTGCTTTTGTATCTTGTCGCTCCCCGGCGTTACCTTCGCCGATTCGCCCGCCTTGAGCGTCACCGACTTCTGCGCCACTTGGCCGATCAGGCGCACCTCGACCTCGCCCTCCAGCACTTCGGTAACCGTTTCGCCGCTCTCGTCGACCGCCACTCCGAACTCGGTGCCGATATCGATGATCGTCGCCGTCGGCGTATGGACCCTAAAGCCGGTCTGCTTGGCTTGAATCCTCGCCGTCAGTCGGCCCTGGTTCAGATTGCCGGTCGCCGTTCCCGAGACGACATACGTAGCCGGACCTTCCAGGATCACGCGCACGCCGTCGCCCTGAACGATCTCCGCCAAGCCGCTGTTGAGCACCAACCGTTCGCCCGCGAACAACTCCACGTTCTTAAAATTCGCGTCGCTGTCTGCATCCCAAGTCGCCTCATGCGTGGCGGTGATCCGGGCGGCGACTTGCAAGGCGGGGCTTGTGCCGATGTGGGGCCGCTGTTCAGGCAACTTCCACAGCGCTAAGGAAAGCAAGATCGTCGTGATCACCAGGCTCGACACGATCATCGCCAACGAGATCGGCTGCGCGATGACGTCATAAACGGCGAACCACGCCCGCGACCAGCGAGATTCCCGCTCCACCGCCGGCGGCTCGGCGTATTCCCATTGCAGTAGGGCGTCGACAAGCTGAAACCTCCGATAAAAGTCGCGGGCGGTCGCGTCGTGTTTGAGCATCTCGTTAAGTCGCCGCTCACCTTGAGCATCCAAGTTGTCAACGGCCAACTGCGTGAGCAGTTCCCGCAACTCGCCGTGGTTGGCCAGGCCCGCGCTCATGATTGCACCTCCTGGCTGGCCTGGCCCTCGATGCAGTCCATCAAGCTGGTGCGGATGCGGTACAAACTTTGCGCGATCGCCCGGGCGGTGCGGTTGACGGACGCGGCGATCTCGCGCGGCGGCGTGCCGTCTTGATAGCGCTGCTTGAGCAGAACCTGGTCGGCGCTGGAGAGTTGCTCGATACAATGGACGAGATGCCGCCGGGCGTCGTCGGCGCCGTCGATCTCCGCCGCACCCTCGGCGGCCAATTGCTCGAGCACATCGCTATCGAAGCAGAGCCGCTCGCGGCCTTGCCGCGTGCGAAAGGCCCGAACCTCGTAGTAGGCCACGCGGCTGGACCATGCGCCAAACGAAGTACCTGCCTCGAACTCATTCCGCTTCCGCCACAGCACGAGGTTCGATTCGCCCAGGATATCGTTGGCGTCGTCTCGGTTGGGCACCAGTTGCAGGATGTAGGCATACAGTCCCCGCTGATGGTCGTTGACCAGCTTGACGAATTGTTCCTCGGGAATGCCCATAGCGACGGCCTGTTGTGTGTAGATTTCCCCTACACAGTAAAACAGCGCGAGCGCCCGGATTATCAGGCTGCGGAGGTAAATAGTTTTCGAACATGGCCGGGACGGCGATGCCAACTCGTTGTGAAATAACAAGTTAGGCATCGCACTCGACCTGGGCTGGGCAAGCTGCGGCTGTTTTCCAGCAACAACAGGGTTCGCGGATCGCGGTAGGGACCGCCGTTGCCGGCGGCCCCCCGCTCAGATCCGTACGTGAACTACTCGCTCATACGGCTCCTGCCGCAAGTCTGGCGCGAAATCGGGTATTGGGCCAAGGGTGAGTGATGCGGGGACGCGG
>JBGTJT010000366.1:0-7881 GCA_041744995.1 Pirellulales bacterium
TCGGCCACAAAGATCAGGTCGCCGGCCAGGCTCAAGCCGCTCGGTTCGTCGAACTCCGCCGGCGCGTCCCGCCCGCCGCCGGTGCCGGTGCCCGAAACCGTGCTGGCGGTGCGCTTGTCCAGATCGATCCGTTTGATCTTGTTGTTGTAGGTGTCGGCGATGTAGAGCTTGCCTTCCGTATGCACCACTCCCAGCACATGCTGCAAGCGGACTTCGTCTCCCTTGCCGTCGACGTCGCCAAAGCTGAACAGCGCCTGTGCCCGCGGCAAGTCGTGCTGGCCAACAACCGTGAACACCTTTTCGGCCGGATCGAACGGCACCGCCCGTATGGCGCTGCCTTCGCTATCGGCGACGTATAGCCAGCGGTCGTCGGCGGCCAGTCCGCTCGGCTGGGCGAACGACGAGTGGCCCGGCTGGGCGCGCATGCCGAGCCACCGCGGCGGAATTTTCGGCAGCAGTTGGCCGTCGGCGATGTCCTCGATGCCGTTGCCGGCGAAGGGGCCAATCTCGCTGCCGTCGAGCTTCATGCTCCAAATCTGGTGCGGGCCGGCCATGGCGATGTACATCACGCCTTCGCGGACCAGCAGCGCCCAGGGACTGGCGATCGCCGTTTTTAGCGGTTCGCCCACCCAGCGTTCCGGCAGCTTCGGTTCGCCTTGCGGATCGAACTCGATCTTCTCCATCCCCGGCCAAACCCCTTGCCCCTTCTCGCCCGTGCCGGCGATGGTAGAGACTTGCTTGTTCTCCAGGTCGACCTTGCGGATCAAGTGATTCTGCGTGTCGGCCACGTACAGCGTGTTGCCGACTAGGGCCATGCCCTGGGGGTTGTCGAACCGGGCGGTCGCGTAGTCGCCGTCGGCGTGGCCCGGCGTGCCGTCGCCGATCACGTCGAGCAGCTTGCCGTCGAGCTGCGCGACGACGATCCGGCTATGGCCGGTGTCGGCGATGAACATCCGGTTCGAATCGGCGTCGGCCAGCACCTTGCCGGGAAACTTCAAGGGCGTCGGCTCGCGCCGCGTCCGTTCCAGGGCGAAGTGCATGGGCGTTTCATCGAGCAAGCCCTGCTTGCGATAATACGGCATCTTCTCCTTGAAGAACCGATCGAGCGTCTCGAACTCGATCTCGCCGCCGTGGCCGGCGACCAGGTAGCCTTCGGGATCGATGATCCGCAGCCCCGGCCAGCCGCTGATTCCGTACCGTCGCCAGATGGCGAAGTTGGCGTCGTTGACCACCGGATGCTCGATGTCGTACCGCAGCACCGCGTTGCGGATGTTCTCGGAGTCCTTTTCCTGGTCGAACTTGGCCGAATGGACGCCGATCACCACGATCGAGTTGGGATATGCCTGTTCAAGCTTTTTTAGCTCCGGCAGGATGTGGATGCAGTTGATGCAGCAGTAGGTCCAGAAGTCGAGCACCACGAACTTGCCTCGCAGATCCTTCAAGTGGATCGGGCCGGCGGCGTTGATCCACTCGATCCCGCCATCCAGCGGCGGGGCGTCCAGGCGTTGGGCGAAGGGGGGAGTATCGCCGGCGAGCAGCTCGCGGTCTTCGTTTCCGCTGGCTTCTTCGGCGGGCTGGTCCGGCCGGTCGGCTTTGGGAGTCGCGGGCTGGTTGGGTTGCTCGTCCGCGGCGGCTGGAAGGGCGTAAGCCAATAGCACCAGCAGGGCCAACAACAAGGGAAATCGCAATCGCTCGCGGGAGGTCTTCGAATCGGACATGACAGTCTCTCGTGGATGAACTGGGATTGGGTGGGCGTGCCGGGCGGCAAGGGCTACAATCGCCATCATCGATTTTACCCGATTTACTCAACCAGAAAACCAAACCGAGGCGGTGAATCTTGCCGTCCGGCCGGTATTTTCGACTGTAGCAGGAAAACTTTTGCCGACATTAGCTCCGCACATCCACGCGTCCATGCGTATAATGCGACTGGCCGCCGGCTGAATGCAACGGGGACCGATCTGCTGAAGTTGACGAAACAGGATGGCAAAAGTAGAGTTTTACCACCTGCCGCGGGGTCATTGAACCTCGCTAATATGTGCCGCGGCTTCAGCCGTCGCAATCCTACCTAAACAAGCGCCGCTGCGTGGAGGAAATTCCGGTGATTCGCCCGATGTTGGTTGCGTTGCTGGTTCTGGGGCTGCTCCCCTCTTGTGTGTTGGCACAGGAATGGGCCGAGAAGATGTTCAGCTCGTTGCATTACGACTTTGGTCCGGTCGCCCGCGGCGCCGTGGCCGAGCATCGCTTCACGATCAAGAACCTCTACAAGGAGGACGTCCGGATTTCCAGCGTCCGGAGTAGTTGCGGCTGCACCAATCCCGTGCTGACCAAAGATACGCTCAAGACCTATGAAGAGGCGGAATTGATCGCAAAATTCGACACCGTCAAGTTCAAGGGGCAGCACCAGGCGACGCTGACGGTCACCATCGACCAGCCTTACTTCGCCGAGGTGCGACTGCTGGTCAAAGGGTACGTGCGGCGCGATGTGGTCTTTTCGCCCGGCAAGGTTGACTTCGGCACGGTTCCCATGGGACTCGAAACCGAGCGCGACGTGCAATTGGCCTACGCCGGCCGCGACGACTGGAAGATCATGGACGTGCAAAGCACCGACGACCATCTCGTAGTCGCAATGCAGGAAACGCAACGCGGCGGCGGACGCGTCGGCTACCAACTGAAGGTCCGCCTGCTGCCCTCCGCTCCGGCCGGCTACGTGAACAGCGAACTGGTCATCATCACCAACGACTCGAACATGCCCCGCGTGCCGCTGGCGGTCGAAGGCCGCGTGGCCGCCCAACTGACCGTCAGCCCCTCCGCCTTGCATCTGGGCGTGGTCAAGCCGGGTGAAACGGTGACCAGGAACCTGGTGGTCAAAGGCGAGACCCCGTTCAGGGTGCTCAAGGTGACCTGCCCCGACGCCTGCTTCACGTTCCAGGTCGACCAGGAAAGTAAGAAGCTGCATCTGATCCCGGTCATCTTCACCGCCGGCGACGAGCCTGGCAAAATACTGCAACAGATCGAGATCGAGACCGATCTCGACAACGTGAAAGCGCCCGCGGTGACCGCGCAGGCGGAAGTTTCGGCCCCGTAGCCAGCAGCGAGGCATCTCGGTGAGGGATCTGTTGCGACGGCTGTTGCGACGCAAACCGCTCACGCTGGGTGCGCGCGGCGAAGCGGCCGCCGCCAGGTACTTAAAACGCAAAGGCTACCAGATTGTCGCCCGCAGCGACTCGGGCAAGTTCGGCGAGTTGGACATCGTGGCGGTCGACAAGCGAACGGTGGTATTCGTTGAAGTAAAAACCCGCCGCTCCGCCCACAAGGGCCATCCGGTTGAAGCGGTCGACCGCGCCAAGCGGCGCAAGATCACCTGGCTGGCGGCGGCCTACATCAAGCGGCACCGCCTGACCGAATGCCGCTCGCGATTCGACATCGTAGCCATCACCTGGCCCGACGACGCTAGGCGCCCCACCATCGAGCATTATCCAAACGCGTTCGACGCGGAAGATTAGGCTAACCTACGCCTCGGTTGCCAGCGGTTCGACGCTGGTCATTGTCACCAGCGGCAGGTAGTTGTGCCGTAGTTTGCCGTCGTCAGCACGGTACAAGACGGCTGCGGCAATGTCGCTGATCGAGACCATCTCGAAATTCTCGACCTCGAACGACCGGCCGTCGTTCATCGTGATCCGCACCGGCCCTGTGCGGATCAGCTCATTCAACTCTTCTCGGTCCATTTTGTTCTCCCGCCGCGAGCACAAATACGGTAATTTTATTCTAGTCGCACGGCGGACTGCGGAAAACCGCCAGCAACAATGCCGGAGCATCCCATCTCGGGCTGTGAGAACAAAGAACGGTCCACTGGATCATTCCCGCGAGCGCAAGCGTTCCAGGCCGGCGGTTGCTTCGCGGTCGTTGGGATTCAGTTGCAAGGCGGCCGTGTAGTCGGCGGCGGCTTGCTCCCATTGCGAGAGTGCCTCGTGCGCGTGACCGCGGGCGGCGAGCGCTTGGGACTTGGCGAAATTGCCGATCCGCTCGTTGGCCAACAATTCCGTGTAGACCTCGATCTGCCGCGGCCAGTCGTTTTGTGCTCGATAAACACTCAACAGGCCGTGCAGCGTGTTGGGGCGCTGTTTCGGATCGATCCGGCTGATCGCTTCCAGGTCGGCCAGCGCCTGGTCGTATTTTTCCAGCTTGATCCAGCCGCTGACGCGGCCTTGGTAACCCCGGATGTCTTGCGGCGCCACTTTGATCGCAAGCGTGTAATCGGCGACCATCCCCTCGTAGTCCTCTTCGTACCAGCGATTGGTGGCTCGCATGTGATAATGTTCGGGATTTGTTGTACCGGCGGCGATCAGTTTCTCCAACAGGGCCTTACCGGGAGGGTTGTTGGGAAAAGAGATATGCTCCGTCTCGATTTGCCGCGCGCCTTCCGGCCCGCTGGCGGTAATCAGGGCGAACTTGCCGCCGCCCGCCAGAACGACCAGCACGTCCCCTTCCGAGGCCCGACCGACCACATTGCCGTCCGCGTCGAACAAGTCGGCCTGATGCAAAACCAGCGCCGGCTCGGGCGTTTGGGCCGCCGCAAAATCGCTGCTCAGAGGCAGCCAGAGACCCAACAGCAGCAAAGCCAACCTACTCGGATACTTGCGCGAACCCTTCATGGCAAACTCCCCCAATGCTTGTGGCGTAATACGGCCCTCAGCAATGATTGTAGCTTGGGAAAGCACACCAGGAAGTGGCGAAACCGGGGGGAAAAAGAAGAGCGGAACCCCCGTTAACTCTCGGGAATTCCGCCATGTGCCTCGGTGTACAAATAGACAAGCTACCCGGCTAGGACTCGAACCTAGAATGGCGGAACCAAAATCCGCAGTGTTACCATTACACCACCGGGTAGTGGCGATGAAGCTTATCTTATCCGCTGCCGCGGCGATTCACAACGGCGAAGGAGATTTGTTCCAGCTCGATTGCCAGATCGACACCGACTAAGCTGACATGGTTCGGCAAGTTGATCGTGACCGGGGCGAAATTGACCAGCCCCTCGATCCCGGCCGCCACCAGTTGGTCGGCGACTTGCTGGGCGGCGACGGCGGGCACGGCGATCATGCCGAGTTTGACGCCACGGTCGCGGACAATTTCGGCCATCCGTTCCAGCGGAAACACCTCCACGCCGCCCACCTTGCTGTTCGCCTTGGCTGGATCGTTGTCGAAGGCGGCCACGATCTCGAAGCTTTGCAGCGAAAACCCCTTATAGCCCAATAGTGCGTTGCCCAAATTGCCGATTCCCACAATCGCCACCGGCCAGACGCGATCGGTACCGAGAATTTTGCGAATCGCATCGATCAGTTCTTCGCACCGATACCCCACGCCAGGGTAGCCGAAATGACCAAAATAAGCCAGGTCCTTGCGGACCTGGGCATCGGTGAAGCCAAGCAGATTGCCCAATTCGCCGCTGCTGGTGGTCTTCTTGTCGTCGGCCAGCAGGTGTTGGAGCTCGCGCAAGTAGAGGCTCAGGCGATTGACCACGGCTTTGGGAACCGACTCGTTCTTGCCGCCGGAGGAGTCTGCCTCGGGTTGGGACTCTCCGGTAAGGTCGCGGGATGGCTCTGATTCGCTCATGCCGATTCGCTCGATGCAGGGGCGCACGCACGGGGACGGAGGGAAACCGGGGCTGCAAGCCGCTGGGAAGAGGCCGGCCGGGCGGGGGTCCGTTGAACCAAATCTAAACGGCCGGCAGTTCGCGGACAAGACCATGCCGCCAGTCGTGCCGCGTGGATTACCAACCGCGAGGCGCAAAACTAAGAACTCTCGGGCGCGGGCACGCCCGAGAGTTCCAGATGGACGCGAGCCAGCAATATGCCTATCTGCTGAAGTGGGCGCTGTGGTCGAGCCAGATACCGCCGGTGGCGCTGCTGTAGATCCAGCCGCCGGCATCGTCGGCCGTCACGTCGCTGGCAGTCGGAGCATTGCCCGTAATCACCTTGACGGCGCGGCTGCCGGAAATGGTGTTCTCCGGAATGGCCGGCAAGTAGGGGCCATATTCACCGGTGGCGCTGACGGTGCCGTTGGCCGTGGTGCGGGTGGTCAGTTTGGCGAGATCGTCACCCGGCAGGCCGCCGGCATGCTGGGCCTTGTACAGTTCGACCTGGCCGCGCAGGGTGGTCAGGTTGAACAGTGCCGTACTCTCCTTGGCATCGTCGGAAGAGTCGGTGAACTGCGGAATGATGGTCGCGGCCAGCACGGCCATGATGACCACCACAATCAATATCTCGATCAGCGTAAAGGCACTTCGATTTTTCGTTTCCATGGTTCGCACACGTCCTTATCTAGTTTTTTGAGTATTGGACACGTCCGCGCCTTTTAGCCCCGTGCGTCGTGCCAAGCATTTTGAACTGGGAGTCGGACGGACACTACTGTGGCCTGCTTTTCCAATACCGCGCTCGGTCGCACGGCTCGTCAAGCTCCCGCGTCAAGGATATTTAGGTTGCTGTTTTTCTAGGGTCAAGTAAAAGCGGGAAAAATTTTATCGAATGTCTTATGTGGACCTAGCCTTGGCCCCAACCGTGTTGGCTTATTACAGCCTACGTCGCTGCGGCAGTAAGTCGATTTGCAAGTCCCCAATGCCTCGGCCGGAGGAGGAGCTGGTTTGCGGCTCCATGCACAGGATGCATTTTTTCTTCACGGCGCGGAAAGCATGACCTACATTTCTGCAAGTGCCGAATTTGCCGGGCAAGTTCCCTGCGGGTTTCGCACCGCCTGCCGCCTGTCCGAGTTGGCCAGGACATGCATCCCACCACCCTGTCGGAAAAATCGACACATCTACCACAGTCGGTCCGACTGCTGTTACCTGCCGCGTCGTCATGGTGAATCGTGATTTCGCCAATTCCACGCAAGCAAAGTTTAAGCAGCTTTCCCAAACAGACGATTTTAACGAGTGGAAGAACTGATTAGGCAGGCCGGGACGCTTGGAGAGTCGGCGATGATGCCGTAATAGAGCATTGTTGCGAAGTATGGCTAATCCAAGTGCTTTGCGTAGGCCGAATAGAATTTAGCGGGCAGGAAAACCGCTAGCTGTAAATGAATTACGCGGATTCGGATGTCTGCACGGACTAGACCCCGTTTTAACTGATGCCGTCTAAGGAGGCACGAGAAATGAAGAATTGGCTGGGAAGATCGGCCATGGCGCTTGCCATGGTCGTCGCTTCGGCGCTCACCGCCGAAGCAGGTTATTTCGGTGCGGCACGCTACAGTAGCTGCGCCAGGAGTTGTTGTCCGACCGATTATTGCTGCGCCAAGCAGCAATGCCACACGGTCATGAAGACCTGCAAGGAAACCGTCTACGAGCAGCAGCAGTACACCTGCTACAAGACGGTCTACGAGCAAGTCGCGGAGCAGAAGACGGTCAACTGCGTTAAGTATGTTCGCGAGACGCATTACCGGGACTGCACGTACACGGTGATGAAGCCGGTCTACGAGACCCGCGTGAGGACTTGTACGTACACCACTAGCAAGCCGGTATGGGAAACCCGTACCAAGGACGTTACCTACACGGTTTGCAAGCCAGTCTACGAGACGCGCACCAAGGAGATTCCCTACACCGTCATGAAGCCGGTCTGGGAAACGAAGACCCGCGAGTACACCGTAATGAAGCCGGTTTACGAGACTCGCACCAAGGAAGTTCCCTATACCGTCTGCAAGCCGGTTTGGGAAACCAAGACTCGCGAGTACACCGTCATGAAGCCGGTTTACGAGACTCGCACCAGGGAGATTCCCTACACCGTCTGCAAGCCGGTTTGGGAAACGAAGACCCGCGAGTACACCGTCATGAAGCCGGTTTACGAGACTCGCACCAAGGAAGTTCCCTACACCGTCTGCAAGCCGGTTTGGGAGACG
>JBGTJT010000367.1:0-18072 GCA_041744995.1 Pirellulales bacterium
GAAGAGCGCATGCGACCGGCGACGTCTTGCCGCCGAGCGTGATCGACCGCGTCGCGAATGCTGCTGGCGGCGAGCGGATCGCTTTCGCCCAGCTTGTCGGCGGTACGCAGCATGCGGTCGGACAATTTGTCGAGTTCACGGGCCGCGTCGAGTTGCTTTTGGGCCAGCTTTTCCAAATCGGCCCGTTCCTGCGGCGTCAGGTCGTTCAGGTCTTTGCTCAATGTGCGGCCGCGGATCGCTTCGGTATCTCGGCGAATCGCTTCGCTGTCGCGCTGCAAGGCGCTCAGGTCGCGGGCGAACTGGCGGTAGTTGTTCAACCGCTCCAGATCGCCCAGTTGATCCTCCAGCGCCGCGATAATCTCGTCCTGCCCCCGGCCGGCCGCCCGGATCGCTTGCTGCGCCCGTTTGTCGGCGGCGTTGCCGTCGTCCTCGGTATTGTCCGAGCGTTGCCGATCGGCGGCCTGTGCACTTTTGATCGCGTCGTTAAAGCGGCGGCTGACGTCGTCGAGTGGACCCGCCTCCAGCCGATCGATGACCTCGTCAAGTTGCCGCACGCGGCGGGCGATCTCGGGACTGTCGACCTTGTTGCTCTCCAGTTCGGTGAGCAGCGACTGAATATGATGCTTGACCCCCTCGGTCTCGCTCACCAGCGACCGGCGGATATCGCGATGCATTAGCTCCAGCCCTTGCAGTTGGTCGACGTCCTGCCGCTCGAGCCGGCCTACCTCGAGCAACTGGATCTCCAGTTCCGAAACTCGGCCGCGGGCCTCGACCACCAACTTCAGGATGCGAGCCAACTCCCCCATCACAAAGCTCTGCCGCCGGGCGATGCGGTCTTCCAGTTCGCTGGCCGTGATGATGTTGATCCGCTGCACCGGCGTGGCGGCTTCCTGCGGCAGGTAATCGCTGGCGATCGCATTGAACGTAATCTGCGCCCCCGGCGGCAAGCCCAACTCGGAAAGCCGCCAAGTGTAATCGATCTCTTGCGTGTTCAGCGGCGCGCCGCCGGCCAACTGACCGATCGATTCGATACGAACGGGCGCGACCTGATCCGGGCCTTGATAAAGATCGATTGTTTGCCGTCCACGATCCGATTGATCGCTGCGGAGGTATTGCAGTCCGACGGAACGGATGGCGAGCTGATCGCCGGCGACGATTCGCATCGGAACGTCCGCCTCACCGGTGACAAACAGTTCAGTGGCCGGCTGTTCGACGGCGACACTGGGGGGATCGTCGGCCACTGCGCGGATCGGCCATCGGTCCTGCACCCCGCGAACCCCGTCTTTATCGACCAATTCGATCCAGTAGCTGCCGGAGTGCTCTACTTGCGGCGCGTCGCGGAGCGAAAAGCGAAGTCCGTCTTGGCTGACGGCGGCGGCGAACGGTTGCTGCTCCTCTGGGCCGGGCCAATGTAGCACCGCCGCGCGAATCGGTTTGTTCGTTCGCCCTTGCAAGCGCACCGTCGAGCCGACCAACGCCGTGACCCGGCCGTCCGTTTCCAGCACCGGCCATCCGCTATAGTCAGGCGGCGAGACGCGGAGCGCGAACGACTCGATCCGCGGCGGTTCGACAACCTGCAGGTCGATCCAGTCCATCGACTGGTCGTCCCCGCCACGGGCACGATACGAGAACGAGTTCCGCACGTTGTCCCGGTGAGCGATCATCACGCCGTCGGCGAACTGCATTGGTTCAGTGACGACCCGTTCCGCTTGCCCGTCGGAACCGGACAGCCGATAGTCGATCCACACCTGCTCGGGCAATTCACCGCGGGTGTCGCGCAGTTCGACTTCGAACAATTCACCGGCGGCGACGCGGGTGGGCGCCTCGACAAATTCGAGCACATGGCGGCGGGGCCATTGCCGCTCGTTCCATGGATTGGCCAGCCTCGCCAACGCCAGTGACGAGGCCTGCGGATGGACCAAAACAATCACCGCTCCAATGGTTCCCGCGATGATTGCGAAGCCCAGCATCCGCACCGCCGGCCGGGTCTCGACAGTTTGCTCCCAGGGCAAGTCACGCGTGGCGCCCATCGCCTCGATGATCACCGCGCGGCGCATTGCCGCGGAACCCGCCAGCCGGTCCTCTTCGTCTTGAGAGAGAAACTCCATCGACGACGCCAGTCGATCGCCCAGTACCGGAAAACGACGCTGCACATGCTGGGCGATCGCAACATCGCTCAGCCGCGCCGCCAACGGCTGCCAGAGAAAGCGATACGCACTCTGAACGACGACGCCCAGCACAAGCAGAGACATCGCCAAGCGAAGGGGAAATGCCTCGGATCGCAGGAACGCGTCGAGCCAGCCGAACACCATCAGCGAGAGCAAAACCGTCAGCAGCACGCTACTGACGCCGCGCAGCAGCAGCATCCGCCGCACCTTGCGGCGGATTGAAGCGACAAGTTGTTGCAAAGGGTGATGCATGGTAAATCGCGTTGCTGGGGACATCAAATTTGACGAGCCACGGCCGCCGCCGGTTCCCTTCCCCTCATTGTAGTGCTCTGGGGTCGAATTGTAACGTCGTAAGTTCGTCGGCCGATCGAAAGCCGCCTGCTACATCATCCCTTTTCGCTTGCGCAGCAGCCATTCGGTGACCAGCAGCGCCAGAAACAGCGTCAGCACGCGCCAATTGTTCCACAACTCGACTGGAGGCAGGGATTCGACCTGAACCGCCCTGCCGCGTGGCAGATCAATCGGCAATGCGTTCAGGTCGGCAATATTGAAGTATTCGCCGCGCGACTGCTCGGCGGCCTCCTTCAGGGCGACGACGTCCAATTGCTTTTCGTCCGTTTCCCCCGCCGGAGGGCGGACGACGAACTCGGTTGCCGCTCGGCTGGCCAGTGCCGGCGTGGCCACCCATGCGCGGTAGCGGCCACTGGGCAGGTTGCCCGCTTCGGCGGTGAACACGGATCGGTTTTGCGGATCGCGCGACAGAGTGATATTCATCTTCTTCTTGTCTTCGCTCTCGACCACGACCGAGACGCCGTCGTCCGCCAACGGCGCGCGGCGATCGTCGAAAAATCGGACCCGCACCTGCACTGGATCGCCGCGGTCGTAGTTCTCGCGTTCGGTAGTAATCTCGACGTCGGCGTTTTCGTCGGCGAACTTACTGCGGGCAAGGTAGCGGATCGCTTGGATCCAATACCGTGCGAAGTAGGCGTCGCCTACGTCCTCACGCCAGCGATAGGTCTCGTCGGTGGCGTGCCACAGCACCTTGCCCGGCGGGATGAAGTGCAGCGCTAACAGGGGCAAGCGCTGGCCGGCGGCGTCGGTCTTGGTCGGATGTTCCGCCAGGACGCGAACGCCCCGCTTCAGTCGATCCGCCTCGTGCATCCAATACAGCTCCGGCAGAGTCGCCCAGATCCGTTGCGTTTGCTCACGGGAATCGCCCAACTGCATGAAGGCGTGGGTTGCGCCGAAGTCGCTCAATCGCGCGTCGAACCCTTGCGTATATGGCCCGGTCTGCCGCGGGGCCGACAGCGCGGCGCGGTCGATCGGCAACAGCGTTGCCAGCGGCGTATTTTGGAACGCGCTCGGATTGAACTCGGGGCCGGAAATAATGATCATGCCGCGGCCCAGTTCGGTAACAAAGTCGGAGATATTCTGCAGCACGCTGCTGCTAAGATAGGCGGGATTCAGATCGCCGAAGATCAGCACGTCGTACTCGGCCAAGTCGTCTTTGTTGACCGGGAATACCCGCAGCGCCGATTGGTCGTCCTCGGCATACTCCAGATCGGCTTCCTGTAGGACCGTGCTCAACTCAATAGTCGGATCCCGCTCCAAGAGGTGTTTGAGGAAGCGATACTCGTAGTTGGGATAGCCCTGTGCGAGCAACACGCGAATCTTGGCCTTTTCCACGCGGACGCGCTGTGTCAGCCGACGCGGTTTCTCCGGCAAGCCGGCGGGCGGGTTCTCGATTTCGATGACGTATTCCTTCTCGCCTTCCTCGGTGGGGCGATACGAAATCCGCGCCTCCTGGGTACGAAGGGCGGCGGAAATCGTGACCTGCTCGCGCGCCAGTACGGCTGGATTATCCGCTTCGCGGAGTACGACGTCGACGGTTTGCCCCGCCAAGCCGCCCGCTTCCACCTTGAACTGGAAATCGACGTAATCGTCGACGAACACCACGCGATCGACCAACAGATCGCGCAGCTCCAAATACTTGGCCGGTGTCTCGCTGCCGACGCCGATCATGATCAATTTGACCCCTTTCCGCCGGGCGTACTGCGCCGCTTCGACCAGTCCCGGGCCGTCGGTATTGACGCCGTCGGTGAAGACCACGATCGCGGCCGGTTGCGTGCCGCGAAGATCATCGAGCACTTCGCGAATACCGCTCCCCAGGCGGCTCGACTTGCCGAGGGCTTCCAGCTCGCGCAGGGCCTCGAGCGAATCGGTCAATTCGCTGGCCGGTCTCCGTGCGGCGCCGGCTACGAAGTAGAACTGCACTTGATACTCGTTTGCTCGCTCGCGGAGCGCGGCGGCATTGTTGTGCAGTAGCAGCGCCTTGGTGAGATTGATACGCGTGGGCGAATCGAAGCCCGCGTCTTGCGCTCGCTGAGCAAGCCGTTCGAGCACCTTCGGCTCGAAGGCGTCGACGTGCTCCATGCTGGCCGATTCATCGACGATGATCGCCAGATAAGGCAAGCTCGTGCGATTAAACAGCACCTTCAGTCCGAACAACATGACGAACAGAACCAGCAACAGCAGACTGATCCGCACGGCGGCCAAGGTCAGCCGCAACTTCTGCCCTGCCTCGGCGCGTTCGGTCAGGTAGAGCGAGACAACCACCATGCCGCCGGCCACCGTCAGCGCCGCGAAGAGCAGCACCAGCGGCGGCGACCATTGCCAATCGCCGGCAAACTGCCATGTGGTTCCCTCGCCCGCCGGGGGCGGAGCCACGCCAAACAGCGTCAGCAACCAGGTTGTGATTCGTTCGTTCACGACGCGCGACTCCCCAGCCACCAGGCATAGAGGCTTTCGGTACACAGCAACAGCAACACGGACAACAACAGCCACTTGTGCAGCGGAGCGGGCGCGGCGGCGGAACTGCGTTCGACCGGTTCCCCCGTCGCTTCCGCCTCGTCGCTGATCGCGGTGAAACCGGCGGGCAAGTCGCGCGGATCGATCCTTGATAAATTGCCTTCACTGGGATTCACATTGACGGCGAACAGCTCCTCGCTAGGGCGGCTTTCAAACTCCGCCCGATAGAAGCCCGCCCGCGACGTGTCGTCAAAGCTCCAGCGGGAAATGTCCACCGAAGCCCTCCGCGAAGCGGCCTCGTCGCCGTCGCTATTGGGGCCGAACACTTCCACGCGGGCATCGACGGCGCCGGTCGGCAGCGTCCCGCCGAAGGCGTCTCCCACGGCGACGTTGCGCTGCTGCTGACGGCTGCCGACGGCGAACCGCCACAGTTCCTGTCCCCAGGGAGTGATCAGTTCCGCCCGAAATAAGTCGGACCAGAACCGGCGACTTTCTTGATCGATCATGCTCTCGGGTGAAGCGGCCGTGGCCACCACGATGCTGCGTCCGCGATGGATCGGCGCTTCGACAATAGCCGGATCGCCGTTGGAAAACTTCAGGGCGACACGAGCCGCCGGCAGCTCCCGCTCTTCGTCGCCGGCCAAAGGCGACAGCGGAAAGTAACGCCAAGTGCGGGCCGAGAGCAGCCCGGCGTCGGGCTGGTCCTTCCACGCCGCCAGCAACGGATGGCGATATTCAAGCGGGTCGAACGCCATCGGCTCGGTCGTCTTGGCCGCCTGGAGTCTCGCAGGCAGCACGCGGGGCGCGTCGGGCCCATCGCCGGCGAGCATCTCGTTGTACCGCTCCGCGATGACCTGGTCTCCCAGAAAGAAGATCAGTCCCCCTCCTTCGCGCAGATAGGCGTCGAGCACCTGTGCCTCGGCGGCGGTAAATTGAGCGACGTTCATCAAGAAGATGCAATCGTAACCGCGCAGATCAAGTTCCAACAGCGCGCTTTCGGCGACGACTTGCGGCCGGATCAACCGGCTGTCGAGTTCGAAGTCGGTCTCCAGCGAGAAGGCCAATGGTTCCGCCTCGCCCCGTTTGCCGCTGACCAGCAGCGCGTTGAGATACGCCTTGACCGGCACCGAAAGATAACGGTGATTATCGACCTCCAACGAATCGGCCGCCACGGCGATCGCCACTGCATGCTCGCCCGGTGCGTCGAATCGATATTGAAATAGAATCGGCGGCGACGACTCTCCGGCCGGGATGTCGACAAACTGTTGGTCGACCCGACGATCGTTCACCATTAGCTCCACCAACTGCCGCGATCGCGGTTGCCCGCCATAGTTGTGAACCGTGGCCTGGATTTGCACCGGTTGGCGGATCGTGGCGAACGGCTCGGCGATGGCTAGTTGCGTAACCGCCAAGTTGTCCGCTCCGCTAGTGCCGAGCGGAACGATCTCCACCGGGCCATGCGCGCGAAGTTTGGCGAGCTGCCCATCGACCGGCCGGGATTCGGCCGCGTCGTCATCCGCCGCGGACTCCGCGGCGGGTTCCCAGGTAGTTCGTTGCAAATCGGTAAAGATCGTCACGGAATGCGCCGTCAATTGCGGCTGTTCGCGCTTCGCTTCCACAATGACGTTCTCAACCGCCGCCAACGCCGCGGTCAAATTGGCGCCGCCGTCGATCGGCATGACCTGCGCCACTTCGTCGCGGAAAGAGCTCTTATCGAACACGGCCTTGCCGACCACCACCTGCGGCGCGTCGGCCATGACGACCAGCGAAAAACCGTCTCCCTGGCCGCTTTCGTCCACCAACTGGGCGATTCGTTCCTTGGCGACGTCGAGCAGGGAGCGGTCGGCCGAAGTGTACTGCATGGAATACGAGGCGTCGAGCACGAACACCTGATGCTGCCGCTGACCGGAGGCGAAGCGGGCGGCCACCGATCCGATAAACGGCTTGGCCAGCGCGAACACCACGAGCAGAACGACCGCCGTGCGAATCAACAGGAGCAGCAGTTGCTCGATCCGCACCCTGCGGGAATTCTTCTCGATGGCGGCCAGCAAGTATTCCATGGCCGCCCAGGGCGCTTCGCGATACTGCCGGCGATTCCAAAGATGGAGCAATACCGGCACCGCCGCGACCGGCAGCCAGACGAGGATCCACGGATTACTGAAGATACTGAGTAGAGCGTTCACGACTTCAACTGTGGATTTGCGAAAATGGATAAAAAGCAATCGACCACTTCAGCCTCTGGCGGCACGCATACGACGAACAGTCAATTCATCCGTATCGACCGGCCGACCAGGAACGACGTCAGCGCCAAGTCGAGCGGTTCGTCGGTGCGGACCTGGACGTATTCCACCTGGTTGGCGCGGCAGCCTTCCTGCAGCCGATGCACGAACTGGCCGAATTCCTGCAAGTACGCCCGCCGCAAGCCGCGGGGATCGGCCAGCACCTCGGGCAGGTTTTCCAGTCCCTTGAACAACGTCGTGCGGCGGAAGGGGAAGTTGAGTTCGGCCGGATCGAGCACGTGAAACACCACCACGTCGTGCCGCCGATGGCGAAAGTGCTTCAGGCCGGTCATCATTGCCGCCACGTTGTCGAACATGTCGCTGAAGATCAGCACGATGCCCCGCTTGCGAAGCCGTTCGGCCAGATCGTGGAAGATCGGCCCCGTATTGGTCTTCTTGGCCGACTCGGCGGTTTCCATCACGTGGATCAACTGCTTCAAATGCGAAGGGTTGCCGCTGGGGCGAATCAACGAGCGGATGCGATCGTCGAATGTCACCAGCCCCACGCTGTCCTGCTGTCGCAGCACCAAATGCGACATCGCCGCCGCCAGGCACTTGGCATAGTCCGCCTTGGAAAGAGCGGCGTCGTCGCTGCGGTAGTCCATGCTCTCGCTAGTGTCGAGCAGCATGTAGGCGATCAGGTTGGTCTCTTCTTCGTACTGTTTGAGATAATATTTATCGGTGCGGCCATACACCTTCCAATCGAGGTAGCGCAGGTCGTCGCCCGGTGAATACTCGCGATGCTCGGCAAACTCGATCGAGAAGCCTTGGTAGGGACTGCGATGCAAGCCGGCGACGTAGCCCTCCACGATCCGCCGTGCGCGCAGTTCCAGCCCTTGCAAGCGGGCGAGGACTTCAGGATTTAAATACTGGCGAGTCGATTCCACTGGTACTGCCTGCTTCGGCCGGGGGGATGATTTCGATCAATTGTGCGATGATATCGTCCGGCTTGACCCCCTCGGCCTCGGCGTTGAAGTTGGTCATGATGCGATGCCGCAACACGGGCAAGGCGACGGCGCGAATATCTTCCGGCTCGGCGTGGTGACGACCGTGCAGCACCGCCCGCGCCTTGGCACCGAGCACCAGGTACTGGCTGGCGCGGGGGCCGGCGCCCCAGCTCACGTAGTCGCGCACGAAGGGGGGCGTTTCGCCGTGGTCGCGCCGCGTGAGCCGCGTGAATTGCAGCGCGTAGCGCATCACGTGTTCGGCCACTGGCACCTTGCGCACGATCCGTGTCAGTTGCAAGATATCCTCGGCCGACAGCGTCGCGGCGACGTGCGACTCGACGTCGGCGGTGGTGCGGCGGACGATTTCCAGTTCTTCGTCCTCGCTGGGGTAATCGACCATGATGTTGAACATGAACCGGTCGAGCTGCGCCTCCGGCAAGGGATACGTGCCTTCCTGTTCGATTGGATTTTGCGTCGCCAGCACGAAGAACGGCTCCGGCAGGCGGTGCCGGACGCCGCCGGCGGTGACTTGGTGTTCCTGCATCGCTTCCAGCAGCGCCGCCTGAGTCTTCGGCGGCGTGCGATTGATTTCGTCGGCCAAGATGACGTTGGCGAACACCGGTCCCTCGATAAAGCGGAATTCCCGCGCTCCGGAGGACTTATCTTCCTGAATGACTTCGGTCCCGGTAATATCCGACGGCATCAAGTCGGGCGTGAACTGGATACGGCTGAATTTGAGCGTCAGCGCGTCGGCCAGCGTGTGGATCATCAAGGTCTTGGCCAAACCGGGCACGCCGACCAACAAGCAATGCCCCCTGGCGAACAGGGTGATCAGCAGTTCCTCGATCACCTGATCCTGGCCGACAATCACTTTCGACAACTCCGTCCGGATTTGCCGATAGGCGTGGGTGAGTTTCTGGACCGCTTGCAGGTCGTCTTCGGGCAGCATGAAATGATTCCTTGGGACTCGGCCTCGGCGCCGTGCAGCATGAGGTTGTAGGAGTGTTACCTGTCGGCGTCGCCGTCTTGCGAAGGTTCCTGCCGAAAAGCGAAGATCTGATCTCGTGAGACAATCATCGCGAAACCTTCGCCGGCCAACAAGTTGCCGCCGGTGAGTTGGATCGGCAGGTCCGGCCGAGCCAGTTGAATCCGGCGATGAATTCGCACTTCGTGGCGGCGCGGCGGTTGCGCGTCGTAGACGACGATCTCTTCGCGGGTGGGCCAATAGACGAAGTTTCGCGACAGCACGCCCCGGCCGTAGCCTTCTTCCGTATTGCCGCTGCCATGCGGCCACACGGCGGCCAGACTTCCCCCCACAATATCGAACCACCACACGTTGTTGCCGGTGGCGATCAGATGACGATCGACGACTCCCAGAATATGGACGGGATGTAATTTATTGTGATGCGTCGGCTCGATGGCCCACACCCGCATGCCGGTGGCTGCATCGAGTGCGAAAATGCTCTCGCTGTCCGCGGGGCCTACAAACACCATGTCGTGCGCCACGACGCAGGGATTCGTATCGCGACGAAAATGCGCCGCCAGGCGCGAATACTCTCCTGATCTCACCCGCTCGTAGCGATGCACCCAGAGCGGTTCTCCGCCGGTGCTTTGCAAGGCGGCGACCGCGCCGAGATTGGTGTTCACATACAACACGTCTTCATGCAACGTGAGCAAGTTGTGCGTGATCTCGTTGCGATGGGTGCTGGCGGGCGTGTCGGCCGAGGCCACCATCCGCCGCCACAGAAGTTCGCCGTTGTCGGCGCGGAAACAGGCGACGTGCGATTGCGGCCGGACGTCGCTGCGGCGCATCGCCACATAGAGCCGTTCGCCGTCGGACAACGGCGCGCCCTCGAACGCCCAGCCTTGTTCGATAAAGTCCGGCATGTCCTTATTCTGTGGGTAGCGCCACCGCAGCGCGCCTTGCTTGTTCAAGTCGAGACAGACGATCAAGCTCCCGTCGCGAGCCGGCACGTTGTCCGCCGGCCGCGAGGTAATCGGCGACCCCAGTCGGGCGAACAGCAGATCGCCGGCGGAGGTGATCGTATGCCGGGGGTGACCCAACGACTTGATCGACGATCGCGAGACGCCGGCAAGAGGCGCAGCTACCTCGCCATCCAATCCGCTGGGATAGATCTGCCCGAAGCCGTCGCGGTCGCTCCAGGCCGGTTTGCCCGACTTGAGATCCAACGCGAACACCTGACGGCCATTGCTGTAAAACAAATACTCGCCGGCAAGGATCGGATGGATGCTGGGGGCCAGGGCGTCGAGCCGTACCTGCTCCGCCTCGGGAAAATCGTCGTCGACCGGCAATCCAGTGAGCAGCGGGGCGGTCCAGGTTGGCCGAGGATAGTATTCGAGCGGCCGACTCACCACCGCATTACGGGCGTTGTTCTTGGCAAAGGTAGGCCAAGCGGCGGGGTCACTAATCGCGGGCCAGGTTGCACTGTCGGCCAGCATCGTCCCCAGGAACTCCGCCAGATCGACCTGCTTGCCGCCAAGTCGGCCGGTCGCGAGCGGATGGAGCTGCTTGAGCAACGCGATTTCCGTCGCAGCGCGGTCCGTTTCTCCGGCGAAGATGGAAACCAGCGCCAACCGGGCGCGGACCTCGGCCAGCGATAGATCGGTATCGGGGTAGGCCAGCCATCGCGGCGCGGCGTCGCGAGACGCAAACTGCGACACGACTTCCGACGACTCCTCGCTTGTCAGGTCGTACCCGTCGACGGCGATCCAAGCGGGCGCTCCCCCGGCGCACCGCGTCATGGGGCTGATCTGTTGCCACCAGCGGCGGGCCGTCGAGGAATCTCCTCGTTCCAGCGCATGCTCGCCTAGCAACAACATGGCGTCGTCGCCGTGCGAGCTGCAATAGAACTGCTCCACGATGCGACGCAGCAAGACTTCGTCTCCGGTTTGGCGAGCCTGCTTGAACCATTGCTCCGCTTGTGGGTCGACCCGTTGGCGATACAGTTGCAGCGCCGGCGGCGGCAGTTTGGCGATCTGCAGGTGGCAATAGTCGCGCAGGGTGATGTAGCGGTTGTCGTCCAGCGGCATCAATTGATCGCCATACTGCTGCTGCACTTGGCGCAACGTCTCGATTGCGTCGTCCCAGTTCTCATTGGAAGTGAAGGCGCGAACACTTTCCAAGCTGGTGCGGGCGCCGCCGGGGACGTCGGCAATTTGCACCGAGTCAGACAACTCGAAGCGGGAAGAGAGCATGATCGGGGGACCAATAAACGGCGCCTGGGCGGTCGCTTGCGAGGCCGTCATGCTGCTGAACCAAACGATGCAGATCGCACCGCGAAGGCTAGGGAATCGAGATGAAGACTGGCGGCCCATGCACTGACTCGTGTCGCAGGATACGTCGCGACGTGATACTAACAAGTTATGTTACTGCAACTTACGACTTCTTGCCGTAGTATAGAGCAGGCCCGAATATCGGGAAAGCACGATTCGCCGTCGCATCCCACCCCTCGTCGCGACAGGTCGCGTCCCAGCAGCGGTCAAGTTGCGCTAACGCAAAGCGGGCCAGCACCTTAGCCCACGACGCCTGGACGTTTCCGCTAAGCCTTCGGCGGCGAACCTTGCATCAACCAGCCGGCGGTAAATAGCACGACACCCGCGACCATAATCACCAGCATGTCGGCCACGCCGAAGTTGTCGCGGCCTAGCGCGCCGGTGGTTTCCCAGAAGATCGCCAGCGGCAGCAACAACAGCGCCGCACCTTGCATGAGTCGGCCGATGGTATAACGCATGGCGGAGGTTTGAGGTTTGAGGTTTCAGAGGCTGTGAACAAATTTGCAACAAACATCAGCCGAAGGGCGCTAGCCCCCGGTTAGCGCCGAAAAATCGGCCGCTAGCGCGGTGCGGCTGATGTTGTGGCAGCGACCCCCTGCGTCAATTCAATTTTTCACAGCCTCTCGGGTGTCAGCGCGGGCTGAATTCTCAGGCAAGGGCTGTTGGACGGCTGCTGAGAAACGGCTATTCTGCTAACACACCCTTATGAATGCATCGCGACGGTCCAGCAAATTGAATCCACCCGATCAACGTACCGTGCTAGTTTACGTGCTGCGCGGCTTGCGGCTAAGATGCCCCGACTGCGGCGGCACGAAACTCTTTAGCGGACCATTCCGCATGCGAGAGACGTGCGATCATTGCGGATTGAAGTTCTATCGGGAGCCGGGCTTCTATCTTGGTTCGATCTACGTCAATTACGGTCTTACCGCGTTGCTGGTAATGGCCGTCTACTTCGGCTTGGTCGCGCTGACTGAACTATCCGATCCTTGGCGGCTGAGTATTTCGATGGCCGTGTGCGTGCTCTTTCCGCTGTGGTTCTTTCGCTACGCCCGCGCCATCTGGCTGGCATTCGATCGGTATTTCGACCGCCGACAGAGTTGATGCCTTCACTCACTTTCTGCATGCTGACGCCGTCGGTCTCGATCTGCTTGACCCGGTTGGCGATTCCGCGCGCGGCGGACCGAAACATACATGCAACTGCTGAACGTGCCGAGAATCAGAAACGGCATGCTCATCATGAACAGGATGCTCCAGAAGTAGCCTTGCACGAGCTGCGCCTGCTCGGTGCTGTTCTCCGCGAGTCCGTCCTTGCAGTTGGGGCAGGCTGCGGCCAACGGCGCAATCAACAGCATGGCCGAGACGACTGCCAGCGCGATAGCGATACGGCGAATCGATGGAAGTGCGATGGTACGACGCGTGTTCATGGCGGGCCTGCGGAAAAAGCGAATCGCGGACAACAACCGTTCACATTATAAGCGGAACTTGCGGCGACGGGTAGAGATGATACAGCATCACATACACCATGACGCCGGTCACCGACACATACAGCCAGATGGGAAACGTGATCTTGGCGATTTTGCGGTGCGTGGCGCGGCGATCCAGTAGACCCAGCGTGAGGCTGGCAATTGCCAGCGGGGGCACCGCAACCGCCAATATGATGTGTGAAATCAGCAGCACGTAATAGAAATAGGCGGCCCCGGTCGGCCCGGCGAACTTGGTGTGGCCGGCCGTGTAGTGGTAGGTTAGATAGCTCGCCAAAAAGACCGTCGAAACGGCAAAGGTCGCCAGCATCAGATTGCGATGCAGAATGATCCTACCCCGGCGAATGGCCACGTACCCGCAGACCAGCAGCACCCCGGCCAGTCCGTTTAGAGTGGCGTTGATAAGCGGAAAATTGATGTCTTCTAAGTTCACTCGCCTGTGTCTTCCTGTTATTGCATCTTAAATGAGTTGTCCCGCAACCTGATCAACTACCTGGGGTGCGAGTCCCTCCAGCGCCACTACAGCGAACGGCCAGTATTGGTAATTGGACGTTGTCATTTCTAGCCTCCGATTATTCAGCCTTCTGCAAGCGGGCCGCGGCGAGGCGGAGCTTGGCCATCTCGTCGGCGTCGCTGAACAGGAACGCGCCGCGAATCTTCCCTTCGCCGTCTATCAGCACCAACCGCGGCGTATGCACCTGCACGCCGGTTTGCACCCGCAGGATCTTGGTGCCGAACACGGCGATGTCGGTCATCGGGCCGGTCAAAAACGTCCATTGCTTTTCGTCGGCGGCGAACCGATCGGCATACTCGCCGAGTACCTCCGGCGTATCGTTCTCCGGGTCGACTGAAACACTAATAAAGCGAACGTCCGCCAGTTCCGGATCTTCGGTTAGTTGCTTGATCTGCTGATTCAACTGGGCGCACTCAAAAGGACACTTGGAAAAGAACATCGAGCCGATCCATACCTGGCCTTTCAGGGCGGCAAAGTCGAACTTGCTGCCCGTGGTATCTACCAGTTCGACGTCTTCCAGCGAGGCGCCGGGCGGCAGGCGGAGCGTGGCTTCGGCGGTCTCTGATTCGCTCGCTCGGATGCCGGCGATGCGGACCAACGTGTAGACCGAGTAGGCCATCAATCCAACCAACAGCACGGTCAATACGACCTTGACTGCCACGTTATTCATAGTAAATCTCCGGTGGTTCTCTGTTTCGAAATGGCAACCGCCAAAACGAGCGTTCCCAAGGCGAACACGCCCGTCACGGCGAGGCACAGCGGCAAGGCGGGTAAATCCAACGGCAGGGCGGCCGGATCGTGCCAGTAAATCAGCCGCCGCAAGGCAGCCACGCCATAGGTGAGTGGATTGGCCGTTATGATCCATCCTAACCAGTTGTCGCCTGCGGGGAAGAAGGCTCCGCTCAACAGCCACATCGGCAGCAGGAATACGCTCATAATCGCATGGAAGCCTTGCGTGGACTCCATCCGCCAGGCAATGACAAAGCCAAGTGCCGTCAATGCGATGGCGATAACGAACATCAAGGCGATGATCGCCGCCACCTGCACGGGGGAAAACGACAGGTCGAGCGTCAGTCCCAGCAGCAGGAACAGTATGCCCTGGGCCATGGCAATCAACGTGCCGCCGAGTACCTTGCCCAGGACCATCGACCAGCGGGGAATGGGTGCCACCAGCACCGACTGCAAAAAGCCCTCGCGGCGATCCTCGATGATCGAGATCGTGGCGAAGATTGCTGTAAACAACAAAATCAGCACCAAGGTGCCGGGAAAGAAATACGCCCGGTAGCTCGTTTCCGCCGCGACGCCGGGAAGCCGAAACGAAGGACCAAGCCCCGCGCCGAACAACAGCCAAAATATAATAGGCTGGCCGATGGCGCCGAATACGCGATTCTTCTGTCGAAAGAATCGCACCAGTTCGCGCTGGCACAAGGTCCAGGCGGCCAGCAGCGGCCGAGGTTGAACGTCGCCCAGTTCCCCGGCGGATGCCTCAGACATGGGCCGCCTCCGCCGTCGATGCTCCGACAGCTTGCTCGGAGTCGGTCGGATCGACGTCGGCGTGAAAGCGATGCCCTGTTTTGGCGATGAACACATCCTCCAAGGTCGGTCGGGCGAACGTGATCGAATCGATCCGTCCAGGGAAGGCTTCCACTAGTTTGGTAACCCACTTGTGCCCGCCCGGTTCCTCCAGCCGAATTTGCCCATCGACGACCAGCGGGCGCGTGTCGAAGCGGGCGGCGATTTCCGCGGCAAGCGGCTCCGGCTGGTCGCAGTCGATGGTGACCGCATCGCCGCCGATGGTTCCTCGCAGCGCTTGGGGCGTGTCGAGCGCCACGATCCGACCTTGATGCAGAATCGCCATCTGGTCCGCCTTGTCGGCTTCTTCGAGCAGATGGGTGGTCATGACCACGGTCACGCCTTGGCTGCGAATCGCTTCCAAGTAGCGCCATAAATCGCCGCGAGCGGCCGGATCGAGCGCGTTGCTCGGTTCGTCCAGCAGCAGCAATCGGGGCCTATGCAGCATGCCCTTGGCCAATTCGACACGCCGGCGCAAGCCGCCGGAGAGTCGCTCGCATCGCTCCCGGCGGCGGTCGCCGAGTGAAAGACCGGCCAGCATGGCGTCGATCCGTTCGCGCAGCACAACGCCGCGGAGGCCGTAGAGATGGCCTTGATGCTTCAGGTTCTCTTCGACCGTGAGTTTCTTATCGATGCTGGCCGCCTGAAATACCACGCCGATTTGCCGTCGCACCTGTTGCACTTCGTGCGGCAGTCGGCAGCCGAGGATCGAGACGTCGCCTTGTTGAATTGGAATGAGTGTACTCAACAGCCGAAACAGTGTTGTCTTGCCGCCGCCATTGGGGCCAACGAAGGCAAAGATGCCGGCCGCGGCAATCTGAAAGCTCACGCCGTCCAAGGCTGTCCGATCGCCGTAGCGATGCACCACTCCGCAAACATCGATTGCCGGCGATGTAGCGCCCGATCGGCTCGTGGAGTGTTCAACTGCCATGGCGAAACGTCATGGAGCTACCTGGTCGGCGGCGGCGGCGTCCGGCGGCAGGGAGATGTGTTCCGGGGCCTCCGCCTCGCCGTGCTCATCGGCATGGCGATGCTCGATGTTGTGGTCATGCGCCGCGGCATGGTCACCGCCTTCGATGCCTTCCGGCAGCGGCAGCAACTCCGAGATGTAGAATGCCGCGCCGGTATAGTCTGAGGTATGCTCCCAACGCTCCGTCGAGTAGCGGTACATTCGGCGCCCCACGTCGGGCACCAGCATCAGCATCAAAAAAACCGACATGAACGCCGCCGGTATGGTCAGCACGTATTTCCAGTTGGCCTCGTACTTCAGGTGCATGAAGAACAAGATCACCAGCAGCGCTTTGCTGCAGGAGACGGCCATCATCAACGACCAGCCCGCATGGGTGCTGAACTGGTCCCGCCAGATTTCGGTGTAGGTCAGGAAGGACGCCATCGTGAGCACGCACAGGACGCCGAACACGGTCCAATAGGTTTTCATCGGGACCGCATGATGTTCGTGGTCGTCGTGACCGTGCGGGGTCGATTCGTGTGCGTGTTCCGACATGAAAATTCTCTGGCTAAATCGTGTGGATAAACTTACAAAATCGCAGCGGATGATGTGGTCGTTGCGGTTTGGAATGCAACGCGGAAACCCCGATCACTAAAACAAATACAGCAGCGGAAACAAAAATATCCAGACCAGATCGACGAAGTGCCAATACAGGCCGATGTTCTCGACGGCGCCCGCCTTGGCGGGGCCGAGCGTCATGGGGATCATCAAGGCGAACACGAGCAGTCCGACCACCACATGGATTGCATGGAATCCAGTCAGCAGAAAGTAAGTGCTCGCCCACATATGCCCGCCGGGTATGACCATCGGCAGCTTCAGCCAGTTGATCGAAGCATTGATCCCTTTATCAGGATTGACGTTCTGGAGCACCTTGGCGGCCTGACTTAGTGCCTCGACTCGCTGCTTGACTGCGGCGAACTCGGCCTGCTTGTCCTGATGGGCCTCCGAGTCCGCTGGCAGTTTGATCAGTTCGCTTGACAGCAACTCTTGATTGGTCACCGCGATCGTTGTCTTGTCCTTAACGTCCGCGATAGCCTTAGCCATCCAATCGCTGGTGGGGGTCGCCCCGTGGACCGGTTGCACATGAACGGCTAGTTCATGAATCTCCGCCCGTGCCGCCGATCCGTTGCCCGCGTTCGCCGCGGCGATTTCCGCGGGAGTGACGAGGTTCGCGATGAGCGCGTCGATTACGATATTTCGTGTCTCTTGCTCGACACTCTTGGGCGTGGCGATCTTACTGTCGAGCAGGGTTTGGCGAACGGCCGCCGGATAGTACGGCGACGGCTGATCGTACAGCAATCCGTGCGGGGACTGGGGGTAAATGCCGTGCGAGAACTTGGAATTGTATTCGTACATTTTCACGCCCAGGAACACGCTTCCCAGGACGAAAGTGACCAGCAGCAATTGTTTTGCCTGACGGGGCTTGTTCGCCTTGGCGGCTTCAAAACAGAGTACCACGCTCACGCTGGAGCAGATCAGCACGAACGTGTTGAACGCGCCGATTGGCTCGCTGAGATGCACGTCGTGCGGAGTCGGCCACGACGGAGCGCCGAACCGCAGCACGATGTAGGTGCCGATCAGTCCGGCGAAGAACATGATCTCCGTCGAGAGGAACAGCCACATGAACAGTTTGCCGTTGGAAAGCGGCAAGGCGGGCTGATATTCGAGTTTTAGATGACCGTGGTCCGACATCGTCTCTTTCCAGTGTTTTCAGTCAAGCGAACGGAATTGCTCAAAGCCGTGGGAAGACCAGCGGCGCCATCAGTAACAGCAACAAAATCGAGGGAAGATAAATCAGCGACATCCACAGCAGACGCCGCGCGGACGGCTCGTCCCGCCGGGCGGAAAATCGCAAGGCGCAGGTCCACTGCCACAGGCTCAGACCCACGGCCGCCGCGCAGAACAACGGTCCGGCAAAGTAAAGCGCCGCCGGCAGCACGCTCACCGGCACCAGCGCCAAGGCGCCGAGCATCGCCAAGCCTCCAGCGCGTCGTCCGCTG
>JBGTJT010000368.1:0-4286 GCA_041744995.1 Pirellulales bacterium
CGGGACCGACGGTGGGCGCTTCCACCGCCTTCTCCGGCAGGGGTGCTTCGATCTGCTGGGGCGCTTCAAGCGATACGCCGCGGCGGATTTGCGGTGTTTCCAACGGCACGGCTTCCGGCAGGGTCAACTCCGGCGCGCGGCCCGGCAACGGCACGGCGGCAGGTTCGATCAGGCTGGGCACTTCCGAGGGTGCGATGCGGGCGATCAGCATCTCGGCGGTGGCTGCCAACCGCTGCGGTTCGGCCACTTCCGGCTGGGTAAACTCGCCACTGGCGAGTTGCTCCCAGGGACGTTGTTCGTCGACAGGAACCTGTTCGCGACGGTAGACGTCGTCGGTATCGACGAGGGTAATCTCAAACGACTCGGTATCCCATCCTCGCCCTTGCTCTTGAAAAATCTGCACGGTCGATGCATAACCGGCCAGCAGCACATGCACTAGCAGGGAGAGGACGATGCAGATCCGCATCGGCTGCGAGCGGCCCCAGCGGGTGACCGCCAGCACGATGAGAACCACCACCAGCGCAACCGCGAGCATGCCCCACAGGGCGACGCTCAATAGGTGCGTTCCCTCGGACTGCGTAAGCCAGCCGGGTAAAGTGAAGAAGTTCATGCGCGCCGCGACCAATCGCCGAGGAATCCATTCCGTAGGGATTTTCTGATGTCGCTAATGCCGTGCCGCGGAGCCTGAATTTTGTTGACTGGCAAGCTTCACGGAAATTCCCAACCGCGAGATGCCTGCTTGCTTGCATGCGGCCAGCACGTCGGCGACCGTCTGGAAGGTGCCGTCCGCGTCGCCGCGGATCAACACGCCCAAGTCCTTATATTGGCTTCGGGCGTTGGAGAGCTGCGCCGTTAGTTCTTCCAGAGAAACGGGTTGGCGATCGAGTGTGATCGTGCGGTCTCGGTAAACATTGACGACGCGCCGCTCCGGCTCGGCGGAAAGTGTACCGCTTTCGCTGACTGTAGGAATCTCCAACTTGATCTTGCGTTCCATCTCCGTGAATTTGGTGCCGACCATGAAAAAGATGATCAGCAGGAACACGATGTCGATCATCGGCGTGAGATTCAGCGTCGGCTGCTCGTCTAAGTGGGTTTTTAGAGGCATGGGAGCGTCCTGCGGTAGGTTGGCCGACTCGCGGTTTCAATATCCAAATTCCAAATCCTAAACAAATTCAAATGACAAAAATATGAATGTTCAAAACTGCCTGGACGAAGGCGTTTTGAACATTAGAACCTTCAGGATTTTGAACATTGTTTAGGATTTAGGATTTGGAATTTCGGATTTAAGAGATCTCACGCGGCAGATCTTCGCCGGGTCGACTTCTTCTTGGTGTTCGCCGGCGTGCCGTCGGCGGCGATTTCGTTGACGATGTTCTGCCCCAAGGCGTCGATCTCGATCACCAGCTTGTCGACACGGCTGAGAAAGAACAGGTAAATGATCAACGCCGGAATTGCCACCGTCAGGCCAGCGGCGGTCGTCAGCAGAGCCTGGCCGATGCCTCCGGCCAGCAAATCCGCCCGACCGAGCGCGTCGGCGGTGGCGATGTCGTTGAAGGCACGGATCATGCCGACCACCGTGCCAAGCAACCCCAGCAAGGGACTGATCGTCGAGATGCCGTTGAACAGCCGCAGGTACTTGCGCAGCCCGTTGGTGACGCGTTCGCCCGAATCGATGATCGCTTGTTCGACTTCGACCGAAGGGCGCCCCCACTTGGCGACCGCGGCGGCGAACACCCGGGCGACGGGACTGTCGTTCTCCTCGCACAGTTCCAGCGCCTTCTCCTTGTCGAGCTGGCCGGCGCGGAGTTCTTCCAGAAATCGTTTAACAAAATGCCGGGGAATCACGCGGCCCCGGCGGAGACTGATGGCTCGTTCAAAGGCGAACAGCAACAGCAAGACGGAACAAGCGACAATCGGCAGCATCAAGGGGCCGCCACTGCGGATGATATCGAATAGATTGCTGCGCGGCGCGATGGCGGCTTCGCCTTCGGCTTCCATTTCGGCGGAGACGGCGCCATGGTCGGGCGGGACGGGTTGCGCGGCCAAGCGGTTGGCGATCATGACCAACGCTATGGCGCAACCGACCGACAGCACAATGGAACGCAGAGCGTTGTTCGTTGCGGCTCTCATGTTTTCTCCTCGCGGGGGGCTGTTTTCGCTGTGCCGTCTGTTAGCGGCTATTGTCTGGTGGTGGCGCTGCGCTGATTGGCAACGACCCGCCGCCGGGCCGCTTCCTCGGTGAACATCGTGTCCGGATATTGGTCCACGATCCGGTCATACAGCGCGACCGCCTCGGTCCATTCGCCTAGATGCTCGTAGCACTTGCCGGCCTGAAGCAAGGCGCCCGCTTGCCACCGCGGCCAGTCGTACAGCGCCTCGACGCGGAAATACTCGCGAATGGCCGTTTCGTATTCCTTCTGATGAAAGTACGACTCGCCGATCATCCACTGCGCCATGGCGGCCGTTTCCAACTTGCGGCCGGCGGCGAGCTGAATCGCTTCGTTGAACTCGACGCGGGCCTCGGCAAACTCGGCGGCAGCGAAACGACAACGCCCCAATAGATACGAGACTTCGTACATCTGTTCGAACTGTGGATACTGCCGCGGTATCTGCTCGGCGATCTGCCTGGCCTCGGCCCAATCCTTGTTGCGCGCCCGTAGTTGGGCGCGTCGCAGCGGAACCATCGCGGGCCAGCTTCCTTCGACCGCTTCGATCTCGCCGGCGAGCCGGTCAAACCGGGCCGCGGCGTCCTCGAATCGCTCTTGCTGATAGGTCGACTCCGCCAGCCAGTATTCGCTTGCCAGCCGCAAGCGACTGCGTGGAAATTGCTCCAGCAATTGAATTAACGGCGGTTCGACTGCCGCCCATTCGCCGGCGGCGGACGCAATCTGGGCCTGCAAGTACAGAGTATGTTCCAGTATCTCCGCCGGCGGCTGGCTGTTGATCAGTTCCTTGCAGAGCCGCGCGGCTGGCTCATGCTGCTCTTGCGACAAGGCGTCCACGGCCAGGCGATACGTGGCGTCCGCCCAATACTTGCTGTCGCGATGCTCGCGATGCAAACGGGCGAACCGCGCCAGCGCGTCCTCCCGCTTCAGTTGGCGAGCTACCCAGGCCGACTGGTAGAGTGCATCGTCGACCAGTTCCGACGTGGGCCGCTCGCTCAGCAATCGATCCAGGACGGCTAACGCTTCCTCGTTATGTTGCAAGGCGTCGTAGGCGCTTCCGGCTTGCAGCAGGGCGCTTTCGTATTGGGGGCTGCCTTCATGTTGGTTGACCACCAATAAGTACATCTCCAACGCCGGTTCGAGCTTGCCGATCTTCGCCAGTGCTTGTCCCCGCGTGTAAGCGGCCTCGGCCGCCAACGGGCTGTCGGGATACTGTTTCAGTAACTGCTCGAATGTTGCGGCCGATTGCTCATGCGCGTTGTCGAGATACTGGCTCCAGGCCAGCCCCGCCAACGACTTCTGCTGTTGTTCGTTGGTGGGCGACGCCAGCTTTCGTTCGGTGGCGACCGCGGAGGCGGCTTCTTCGGTCTGCGGCTCTGCGGCCAACTCAGGGGGCGACTGCTCCGCATCGACCACGTCGCCGTTGCTGCCGATCGCTTGATACAATGTCGCGGCCCAACCACGGTCGCCGGCGGCCATGGCGGCTTCGGCCAGCGACAGCGAGACCGCCGGGCTGATCCCCTGTCCTTGCCCTTTGAGTCGTTCGTAATGCGCGCGGGCCTTGTCGAGTTGTTGCGACTGCGCCAGGCAGATCATCAGTTGCTCGACCGCTTCGTTCCGCAGTTGCTTCGGCGGAGCGACCTCCAGATAGCGTTCCAACGGCACTACCGCTTCGGCATGCTGGTCTTGTTCGATGAGAATCGTCGCCTGCGCCAACAACGCCTCGCCCTGCATCGCTGGCTCACTGCTGTCGGCGACTTCGGCGAATCGCCGCAGGGCCTCGTCGAGTTGGCCGTTGCGCTGCAAGGCGATCGCCAAGGCAAACGTATCTTCAATGGCCGTCTTGCCCCGGAGTATGTTTCGGCTCGAAGTGGCGACACCTGCTTCCGAACCGCCGGCGATCCGTTCGAGCCGCTTGATCGCCTGCTCCGCTTCACCCCGGTTGAGAAAGTAGCCGCCGGCCCGTCGCATGGCGTCGATCTGGTGCGGGCTTTCCGCGAACTTCTGCTCGAACATCGCCGCGAACCGCTCGACCGCCGCGCGGTCGTCCCGATCGATGGCCAACTGCAAGCGGGCCAGTGCCACGTCGTCGGCCCACTCGCCGCCGTCGGCGTCGGCGGC
>JBGTJT010000369.1:0-10380 GCA_041744995.1 Pirellulales bacterium
CCGAAATGTCCCGACCCGTGCGGCCGCGCGGATGGCCGCCACGTCGGCCGCCGGGAGGGCGTCGGCCCGCTCCCGCATCTGGCACGTCGAGCAGACGCCGGAAGCCAACTCTGGGTGGTCGGGTGGTGCCCAGCCGCCGACGAACGTGACCCGTTGACCGCACCGAAGGCAGTCGAACACCTGATCCGGGGATCGAGGGCTATCCACCGCCGGGGCCTCCCAACGCCGAACGAATAGCGTTTTATCGTCTCGTCGCGGAGCGATGAGCGATAAAACGTAATTGAACTTCCGCCGCAGAGCGTGAGTTCGCTCCGGCTATTGGGCATTGAAACCGAGCGTCTTTGGAGTGGACAAGCAGCGCTGGCGGCGATGGGACGGCGGCAAGATTCGTTCAGCCGCAGTGCATGGCCGGCAGCGGTGCTGGTGAGATGTTGACCAGCGAGATAGCGATCTTGCAAAAGCGGTCCCCGGATCCTCCTCTTGATTTGCTTGAACACCACCCCAGCAGATGATAGGCTCAGCCGAATGGAACAAGACTCCACACCAAGCGCCGCCCCCATGCTTGGTCCGCGTACCACGATCGTGTTTTCGTAGGCGAATGACAGCCGCCGGGAATCACGGTACATCGGCCTGTGTTTAGTGGCATAGCCCTTGAGTTGGCTTTGCTTTAATTCAAAAGGAAAATCAATGAAACGTTTGAGATCAATAAGTCAGTCTCTGGCTCTACCCGTGTTGATCGCTGGGGTGGTATTCGCCGGAAATATTCGGGCTGAGCGCCCGGCCAGCGATGCCGATGGTCCGGTGTATCGTCTCGAGTTGAAGTCGATCGACCGGAGCCGCGTCGGAAAAGCCATGCCGGATTCCTCGGCCGCCATGGATATCAACGGCGATGGGCAGGTAGAAATTCTGACTTCGATGAAGGATGCCAACGGCCATCCCGAAGTTCTGTTGTACCAACGAACGGGTGATGAGCAGTGGGAGCGGACATCGATCGGGATCGTCAAAAGGCACAAAGAAGAGATGGAATGGGTAGCCATCGGCAGGCCCTTTCCGGGAGATCCGCGAGTTTGCGTCGCCGCTTCGGTTCAGCACAAGGACGACGGGCTGGTTGTGTTTCGACTTAGGGCCCCGGGCTTGTCGCCGTTCGAGTCCGAGAGCTGGGAACAGGGCGTGGCGAAGGAGTTCGCCGGGCAGGGGCTTATGTTCCATGACGTGACCGGCGATGGTGTGGACGAACTGATCTACGCCACGCAGGCTGGCAACGAACTTGGCATCCTTCAGGCCAACAAAGGCGGCAATCACCTGGAAAAGTCGGGGTGGACCGACCACGTCATCGACACTGGAAACAAACGCTCTTGGTGGTGGTTCGACGGCAAATTCTACGACCTGAACGGCAACGGCCTCAAGAACGACTTCTTTGTCTCCACCCGGCGGTATGGCGGCAGTGATCTGGGCATGTGGAAAGTCGTTCAGACTCGGCCAAACGATCCTTCCTCTTACTCCGTGGAAAAGATTTACAACGGCGATTCGCTTTTTTTTGACACAGGCTACCTGTTTTCAAGCGATCGCGATCGCCGGCCGGACATCGTGATGGTCAGTATCCGAAGGAAAGAGATAAATATGTTCGATGGCCGCAACGACTACGCGCTCACCCGAATTCCCTTCAACGGCGCGCCCTGGAATGTAAAGATTCTTCCGTTCCTGGGCGGGGCGCGCGATGCGTTCGTGGTCGCGGCGGCGGAAAGCCCCTCGCTGTTCTGGTCATACCAGTGGCGAAACGGAGCCTACGAGGTGCGCAAGGAAACGGGATACGCTGGCGATTATGTTCACCCGATGGACGGCCTGTTCACCATTGCCGACGTGGACGGCGATGGGCAACTGGAATGCATCACGCCCGATTCCTCGCCGGATAAAAAGTCCAAAGGGGTGGCTTATTTGAAGGCGGTCCCAGTGACCGAAGACGGCGGCGGAGCGAAAGTCGTTGATCGCTTCAAGTTGGAATAAGACCGGATAAGCTATTGGGAACGAACGAAATGTCTCGGTCGGCTGGAGCACAAATATCCTTTTCAGTTCAGCCATTCAGGTCGCGCTAGGCTATCCAATCCTGAACGACCCGGCCACCGACGTCGGTCAGCCGGAAGTCGCGACCTTGGAAGCGGTAGGTCAGCTTCAAATGATCGAGGCCAAATTGACGAAGCATCGTTGCATGCAGATCGTTGATGTGGACAGGATTCTCTTCCACGTGCCAGCCGATCTCGTCGGTCGAGCCGTAGGTCAACCCGCCCTTGAGACCGCCGCCGGCCAGCAGCATGGTGTACGCGAAAGGATGATGATCGCGGCCCGTATTGGCGGCGCGTCCTGGGCGGTTCTCGCCCAAAGGCGTGCGGCCGAATTCACTCCCCCAGACCACCATCGTCGAATCGAGCATGCCACGCTGCTTGAGATCCCTAATCAGCGCCGCAATCGGCTGGTCGACGCACTCGGCATTGTGGAACAGGTTGAAATCAAGGTCGCTATGCTGATCCCACGAAGCATGGATGATGTTGATAAACCGCACGCCTCGTTCAACCATTCGCCGGGCCAACAGGCAATTGCGGGCAAACGTGTCGTAGGTCTTCAAATGTCCGAGCGAACCGCGCCAAGTCTTCTTGGGTTCCGGCCGCCCGACGCCGTACATGTCGAGTGTCTCCTGCGATTCCTGCGACAAGTCAATCAATTCCGGCGCCGCGGTTTGCATGCGGTTGGCTAGTTCATAGCTGGCAATGCGACTGGCGATTTCGGGATCGTGTATCTCCTGATAGCGCCGCTGGTTGGCCGTCTTCAGCGCATCCAGGCCGGCCCGCTGCAGCTCCGGAGGAAGACCAGTGGGATTGGTCAGGTTCAATACCGGCTCGCCTTGATTGCGGAACAACACGCCGCCGTAGCTGGAAGGCAAGAAGCCGCTTTGGTAAAGCGTCGCGCCGCCGCTGGACCCGCGGCCAGCGGTGAGCACGATGTAGCCGGGCAGGTTCTTTGATTCGCTGCCGAGACCGTAGTTGAGCCAGGACCCCATGGTCGGCATCCCAAAGCGTGAAACGCCGCATTGCATCATCAACTGGCCGGGATGATGATTGAATTCCTCGCTGTGCAGGCTGCGAACCATCAACAAGTCGTCGGCGACCGATCCCAAATGGGGCAGCCAGTCGGAGAACTCCATGCCGCACTCGCCGTGCTTTGTGAACTTTCGCGGCGACCCCAAGAGTGTGGCGGTATCGGGTTTGATGAAGGCGAAGCGGGCTTTTTCGAGGATCGACTTCGGCAGCTTCTGCCTGTCAAGTTCGTTCAGTTTCGGTTTTGGGTCGAATAGGTCCAGTTGCGACGGCGCGCCGGCCATGAAAATGAAGATGCACGCCTTGGCCGGAGCTTCCAAGTGCGGCTGCCTGACCGCCGACGGCGCTTCAACGGCGTCGTCTGCTCGCAATACGCCGTCGTCCGTTAGCATCGAACCGAGGGCCATCGCACCCAGTCCGCTGGCGGTGGTGGTCAAGAATTCACGGCGTGTGCGGTGAAACGCGTTCTGGAAAGGATTCATGGCAATGCGTGTTCTATTCGCGGGTAATAAATTCATCAAGATTCAACATGATGCGCAGCGTGGCGATCCAGGCCGCGTTTTCGACCGGCGCGATTCCCTTGGCAGGTCGATAGCCGATGAGCTGACTGGCTGCGTCCGGCTCATTCTCGTACCAGGCGCGGCTTTGGTTCAGCAGCTTGGAGAAATCGGCGAGTTCCTGGTCGCTCGGTACCCTCGCGATACAACGGCGTAGCGCATATCGCAGTTTGGCGTCGTCGGTAGTCAAGGCGGATTGCATCAGCACATGTTGCGCCATGCCCTGGGCGGCTTCGACGAACGACTGGTTATTCAGTGTCACGAGCGCGCCGATCGGCGTATTGCTGCGGTCCCGCTCGACATTGGTCACGTTCGAATCGGGGCAATCGAACGTGATCAGGTTCGGGTGCGGGGCGGTGCGTTTGAAGTAGGTATACATGCCGCGACGGTAGCGGTCTTCCCCTTGGCTTGGGTTCCACTTGAAGCTGCTGTTGTAAGTCAAATCGGTAACCCCCGGCGGTATCGGCGGGAAGACACTCGGTCCACCGATGTTGGGGGAGAGCAGTCCGCCGGCGGCGAGTGATAGATCTCGAATGATTTCTGCCTCGACGCGAAAACGGTTCTGCCGGTGCAACAGGCGATTGGTCGGGTCGACATCGAGCAACTCGGGACGATGGCGCGACGATTGCCGGTAGGTGGCCGACATCACGATATATTTGATGAGCGCCTTCCGCGACCAACCGTCGTCAATCAGCCTCGCTGCCAGATGGTCGAGCAGTCGCGGATGCGACGGCGGGTCGCCGCGGACGCCAAAGTCGTTCATCGTCGGCACGATTCCCTCGCCAAACAGATGCTTCCATACATGGTTGGCGGTCACACGCGGCACCAGGGGATTGTTCCCGTCGACCAGCCAGCGCGCCAGATCGAGTCGATCCGTTGCGGTTTTTCCTGCACGCGCCATAATGGGCGGCAGCGTGGCCAATGTGCCGGTCGTTACTTCCTCGAGCGGTTGAGTGAACTCACCCCGCTGCAGAATATGGGTTGACCGCGGCTTACTACTTCGCTGAGCAATCACCCGAACACTCATCGACTTGCCGCTCGGTGTCGGCTGGAGCGATTGCAACTCGTTTTCTAGTTCCTGCGACTTCGTATCGCGCGATTGATACCAGCGGACCAATCGCAGGGTGGCCGCCGCGTCGCGGGTTTCGGCCAGCACGAGTTGCTGAACATCGTCCGGCAAACCTCCGCCGGGCACCTTACCGGTGACGGCCGAAACGCGAAACCGACCGATCGTATGTTCGCCGCCATAGGTCTGACTGAGAACGATCTGCAGATGAGTCTCACCATTCTCAAGTGGGCGATCGAGGCCGAAGGTGGCGTGGTGTGGCTTGCCGAACTCGGGAGAAATCGCCCAACCCGTGCCTTGGCTGCCTGCGCCTTCGACGCCATCGATGGCCCCTGCGACCGGCCAGCTCGCTTGCGAAAAGTCCGCGGTCGCGGCAACCAACGGCCGCATATCGGCGGCATTCCATTTCGGCCGGGCCGCGGCGAACAGTCGAATCTCGTTGAGGACAAAATTGCCGTTCTTTGCCCGCCCGGGACCGCCCGCGGGAAGCGCGTCGTCCGGCAGCACGTCGACACGGATGCCCGTGATAGGCTCGACGCTCGCGGTCGCCTCAATCGTGTACTTGGCGTTGGCCGGATTGGCTCCGCCCACCAGGTACGAGCCGTCCTCCTGCGGAGTAAACGTGACTCCTTCAGGACCGTGGATGTTCCCCACGGCAAGCGGATGGTAGGCCGCTTCCGCATCGGATGCAGCCTTCGCTTGCTTCTGCAATTGGGGCAACCAGTCGTTGATCGTAGTGGCTAGTTCCTCGCGCCGCGCGTCGAGCGCCGATCTCACTTCCGCAATTCGCTCCACGGTCGCCGGATCCAACCGCGACGACTGGGGCACGGTCGTGTTCACCTCGTCTCCGTTGTTGAAGTAGGCATACAACTGGTAGTATTCACGATGCGAGATCTCATCGTACTTGTGGGTGTGGCAGCGGGCGCAGCCGACGCTCAGCCCCAGCCAGACCGTTCCCACGGTTTCGGTGCGATCCATCACGGCAGCGACGCGCCACTGTTCCTGGTCGGTGCCTCCTTCGGTATTGGTCAACGTCTGGCGATGGAAGGCGGTCGCCAGACGTTGCTCGGGCGTCGCCTCTGGCAGCATATCGCCTGCCAATTGCTCCATGGTGAACTGATCGTAGGGCAGATCGCTATTGATCGCGTTGATCACCCAATCGCGATACCGCCATGCGTCGGGGCGATGATTGTCTTTCTCGTAACCGTCGCTGTCGGCGTAGCGGGCCTTGTCGAGCCAGTGCCGCCCCCAACGCTCGCCGAAGTGCGGCGAGGCCAGCAGACGATCGACCAGCTTTTCGTAAGCCTCCTCGGACGGGTCGCCGACGAACACGTCGACCACTTCCGGCTCAGGCGGCAGGCCGATCAGATCGTAGTACAACCGCTTGATCAACGTCGCGCGATCCGCCTCCGGGGACGGGGCAATGTTTTCCTGTTCGAGTTTCGCGACAACGAAGTTGTCAATCTCGCTGCGAACCGCCTGCGAGTTGGCGACCTGCGGAGGCGCGACCTTTTCTAGGGGACGATACGCCCAATGCACCTGCCAAGCCGCGCCGTTTTCAATCCAGGCGCGCAACACGGCAACTTCTTTCGAGGATAGCGGCTCGCCTTCCGGCGGCATCCGCACAAACGGATCGTCGGAAACGACGCGGCTGAGCAACTCGCTGTGGTCGGTCTTGCCGGGCACTATAGCCCGGGCGCCGGAGTCGAGTTCCGCCAAGGCGCCTTCCCGCGTGTGGAGTTGCAGTCCCCCTTCCGAGTCGTCGGGACCGTGACACAACAAGCAGTGCTTCGCCAGTAGCGGCTGAATGTCGCGCGCAAACTGGACGTCCTTCTCCGCAGCATCCGCCCCGGCAACCCCCAACCAGGCAAGGCACACGCCGATCCAAAATCGCAAGGTGACTCTGTTCATTTCTTTTGCTCTAAAGGTCGAAGTAAGCCTCGCTGCTGCCGGCTTCCTCCACGGTGTAGCGCAGGCTCTTGTCGCGGGCCGAGGCTGGCAGATTGTGAACGGCGCGGGAATCTTCCAGCCCCTTGTTCATGAAGCTCTCGCGTTTGATGCACACTAGGCGGACGGCCGAGACACCGACGACCGCTCCGGGCAGGAGTTTGTCGTCAACCTCGGTTTGCATGTCGAAACGCCCCGCCTCGTCCGTGATTCCGAAGGAAGTGAAATAGGTTTGGTCGGTCACGTCCGCTTCGCCGACGATCGGCTCAAAGACCACGCGAATGCCGTCCACCGGTTCGCCATTGAGCGTGACGGTACCTGAGACGGGCGCCAGGCTGGGACCGCCACAACCGACCAGCAACAGGCCGGCCAGTGCGACGAGCAACAGGTGAGAAGATGTTATTGCCATGACTGCTTACTTGCAAGAGGTCGCTTGGTTCTTACTCGCCTGATTCTTACTGCCGCTTACGGCAGGACGGCCACTTCGCCGCCCGCTTTGGTGGCCAGCGCGTGGAAGACTTCCTTGTTGATGGTGTCGGCGAGGAAGTGGACCGAGCCGTCGGCCATCACGATATTCATCCCGCCCGGATGATGCGCCCCCCAACCGCCTCGCTGACAGGCATAGTTGTGCAACCCGAGCGTGCCGGTGCAGTATTCAAACGTCATGGTGTGGCGATTCAGCGGCGAGTCGAAATAGACACTCGACCAGTTGCTGTTATAGAAGCCGTAGCTCCAGGTCTTGGCGTGATGCGAACCGTCCCAAGCTTTGGGCCCAGATGGCGACTCCTCCAGCGGAGTCACGTGGTATTCGCCGAACATGAAGGTGTTCGATGCGCCGTCCTTGATCGCAGCCATCCGGGGCGCAGCGCCATACTTCTTCCCCAACACGATCGACAAGGGACCGGCCCAGCCTTTAGGCACGCCCGAAGAACTAGTGGGACTGGCCATCCACGCCGGATGGTCATAGGCCGACTCGAGCGCCGAACTGGGCATCTCCTGGGTGCCACCGGCGTTGGCGCAATACGACGTGGCCGCTGAGCCGCCCAGGTTGTGTACCCAAGGCCGATCCGCCGGATAGTTCAAGTAGACGAGTTCCCGCGGGTCGTCGCTGGGGCATTTCATCACGGCGAGCTGCGCCTTGAGCAATGCATGATCCTGTTGATACAGCCTCCGTGTGGGATCGTACAGATTGAACAGCGCCTGCTGTTCCAGGTGCGGCAGGATCGCAATGCCCCAAGAAGAAGTCGACCAATCGTAGCGCCAATAGTCCGAGTCGACTCCCATCCCAATTGGCGGCAGCGAGCCTGCGTTGAACTCGTAACTCAGGCAGGCCAGCCCAATCTGCTTGAGGTTGTTGCTGCACTGCACGCGGCGCGCCGCCTCGCGGGCCGACTGCACCGCCGGCAGCAGCAGCGCGATGAGGATGCCGATAATCGTGATCACGACCAACAGCTCCACAAGTGTAAAACCCACAGGCTTGCGGCGGTATCTCATCGGCTTCCGGAACCCTTCGTGCGAGAATGACATCTCCTACTCCAACCCTCAATCCACGAGCCGTCGTCACGTTGCTATAAGTTGCCGCCACGCGGCGCGTTACGCTGACAACTGTTTTCGGCGACTGCGATAAACTGCCACGCCGATCAGGGCGATTCCCATCATGCTCCCCAACGCAATCGACGCAGGTTCAGGCACCACCTGGATCGCGGCCACCGTAATGGTCAAACCGTTAAGTTGGAGCACGTCGGCGCTGCTACTGCCAAGCTGGTCGATCAGGACGTTAAAAGTCGGCGCGTTGCCGTAATTACCAAGCGGAGTTCCGAACATGTCGTTGCTCGTCTGGTTGTTAGGTCCTGGGCTGTCGATGCCTGCCAGCGTATTGAGGGTGGGCCCGCCTGCGTCGACCGTTAATGTGAACGTGGTGTTAGGGGATGAAATATCAGCTTCGACATAACCCACGCCGAAGTCGGTTACTTCAAATCCGGCTGCCAGACCACTGACAGCGAAGGACCATAGCTGATCATTTTCTGCGAATTGTGAGACATTGCGAAACCCGCCGCCACGGCCCGAGTCGTAGCCGGTGTTCGGACTTCCTGAAATGGTGATGGTAAACGGACCTGCATCAGGATGGTCGATCGTCAGGACGTGCGGTCCGCTCGGGTTATTGATGGTCAGGTCACCCGCGGTAACCGCCATGCTGAAATCGATATTGGTCGGTGTCTCCGCCAGAAAGTTCCTGGCGACTTGGGCTGACGAAAGTGCGGAGTCATATACGCGAATGATGTTGAACTGGCCGTCGAACGATTCGTTTTGTGCTGCACGTTGGCCGAACAATGTCTGCGTAATCGTGCCGCCGCTGAACGTCTCCGAGTGCGATTTTGTGCTGCCCACTTGGGTACCGTTTTGATAAAACGTCAATGTGTTGGCACTCTTCGTAACGACGATCTGTGTGAATTCCCCGGTCTGAAATAGTTGTGCATCCGATATCGCGTTACCGCCGCTGGGAGGGAACTCGTCATAGGATGCATTGCGCGTACCGGTGTTGATTCCCTCAAGGCGCAGATAATGTCGGACATTCGTGCCGCTCGCCTCAAACTCGCCGTAGAGCGCGCCACGATTTGAAGTCACGCCACTGTCGGCGCGCAGCCAAAATTCCCAAGTTGCAGCGGTTACTTGGTTCACACCGCCACCGATCTGGTATGTATTTGCGGCGATGTGGGTTTGAAGCGTGTCGTTGAGCACCACGCCGTACTCATAGGGCGTGCCAATCTGTGGGACGTTTTGAGTCACGCCCGCACCACTGATAATGGTGCCGTTGTGCGTGCCGGGACTGGCCAGGTTGACCAGCGTGGTGGTCGAGCCAATGCCCGGGTTGCCGAAGCCATCGACATTGTCGGCGCGATAGTGGATCGACGAGCCGGGCGTAATGATGCTCGCTCTTGCGGACAAGCTTGTAATGGTGAAGATCACCATCATTAGAGTGACGAGTGTCAAGGCAATATTAAAGTGACTTCGTGTGCTCATTGTATTCTCCCTGGAAAACGGAACTAAGTAGGAAAACCGGCGGCTCGACTGGCTTGCCGCGTCCGGGACTTGCTTGATCATGATTCCAACGCTGGTTTAAAAGGTTAGGTGATGTGAGAACAGGGTCTTGTGAATCGACTCAGTCCTCTGTTTGACGTACGCTGTTCTCTGCTTCGTAATTTGCCTTGACCTCCGCCGGCCCGAGCGCTCGATCGTAAATGCGGATGATGGTGAATTGCCCGTCGAACGACTCGTTGCCCTGGCCGCGAATGCCGAGCAGTGTGCGGGTGATCTTGCCGCCTATGTAGGTTTCCGCATTTGCCTTGCCGCCGCCTAGCGGCGCGCCGTTGAGGTAAAACGCCAGCGCATCGGCTTGCTTAACAACCACGAGTTGCTGGAACGTCGCCGTCTCGAAGGCGCCCGAGTCGGAAGATGCGCTGCCGCCGGAGGGAGGGTACTCGTCGAAGCTCACCTGTCGCACAGCGCCGCCAATGCCGTTCATTCGGATAAAGTGCCGCGCCGTATCGCCGGCTGCGCCTGTCGTGGCAGCGGGATACTCGCCGTAGAGCACGCCGCGGTCGTCGGCGAGGGCGCTGTCGGCGCGGACCCAGAACTCCCAGGTGGCGGCAGTCACTTTGTTCGTGCCGCCGGCGATCTGGAACGAGTTGGCCTCGATGTGCGTCTGCTGCGCGGCCGTCAA
>JBGTJT010000370.1:0-3384 GCA_041744995.1 Pirellulales bacterium
GGCGGCCGCTCCGCGGAGCATGGTGCGGCGCGAAACCTGGTTGGTGGCTGTTTTGCTCATCTCGGTGTCTCTCTGTAACAAAAGCTCGGATTTGGGGAAATTACCAAGCCTTTAGCCTACGCGGCCGGAGCGGAAATCGCAAATGGTTTTATAGGAGTAAGAGTAAGGGTTTAAGAGTATTAGTAAAAATGCGACCGACATTGAGCGGCGGCCCTGCTTGCGGTATTGTGCTGGGTGCGTGAGCGACTCGCACTAAACTTGGCCACCAGCAATAGAGGATTCCGGCGATGGGGATGTTTGAAGGCAAAAAGGGTTTGATTCTGGGCGTAGCCAACGACCGCTCCATAGCTTGGGCGATTGCACAGCAGATTCTTGACGGCGGCGGTCAGTGCGGCTTCACGCATCTGCCCGACAAGCCGGACGACGCCAAGCGGAAGAATCGCCGCCGCGTGGAAAAGTGCATCGAGGGGCACCCGGGCGCCAAGTTCCTCGTGCCGATGAACGTCCAGGACGACGACGATATCGCGTCGGTCATGAAGACGGCGGCCGATGAGTTCGGCAAGATCGACTTCTTGCTCCATTCCATCGCCTTTGCCGATATCAACGACCTGCGGACCGACACCATCAACACCAGTCGCGACGGCTTCAAAATGGCAATGGAGATCAGCGCCTACAGCCTGATCGCGGTGGCCCGCGCGGCGCAGGAGATCCTGGCCGACAAATCGTCGATCCTTTGCATGACCTACTTTGGCGGCGAACGGTGCGTGCCGGGCTACAACGTCATGGGCATCTGCAAAAGCGCGCTGGACAGCTCGATGCGCTACTTGGCCTACGATCTCGGTCCGCGCAACTGTCGCGTGAACGCACTCAGCGCCGGCCCGCTGAAGACCCTGGCCGGCGTGGGCGCCGGTGTGAACGAGATGCTCTATCTGTACGAGGAAATGGCCCCCTTGCAGCGGAACATCACCCACGAGGAGGTCGGCCGCACCGGCGCCTGGCTGTTGAGCGACCACTCCGACGGCATCACCGCCGAGATCCTGCACATCGACGGCGGCTACAACGCAATGGGTTCTCCCGGTCGGATGCTCGACAAAATCAAGTCGGCGCAGGCGTAAGAGGCAGAGAACCAAATCCCTAATTCTTGCGAGGGGATGAACGTATCGGATGGACGGTGGTAGGTAGGATGGGACCATTGGCCCGGCCGTGAACCCCTAAAAACTTTGTCCGGACGGGACAATGGTCCCATCCTAATGGTCACGCGGTCCCCTGCACCTCTTGCGGCGTACTTAGGCTGGGTGCGGACTGCGTACTTTTGCTAGCAGTTGACGGGATATTATTTTCGCGAATCGGCGCGGTTTCCTCTTTGAGTTTCAGGAATCGTCGGTTAATCTGCATCATCGTCGGAGCAACTCCGTTTAGCGGACGTCCGCTGCTCGGCTCCGACGACAAGCCGATCGTTCCCGACCGATCGGCTCAGTGCCGTATGAATCGGCACGGCCTGTGTCGCATGGCACATGGATGTGGCATGCGTGGAAAATGACCCAGCGAACAAGGAGGTTCGAGAGCATGGAAGCTCGCACTTACCGCAGCGCGACGATCGCGCTGATTCTATTGGTCACCATCGCCGCCGGCGAGGTGTGGGGCGCATCGTATCGAACTCGCAATTTCATCTGCGAGGCGCCGACCGAGCGGCTCGCCAAATTGTTCTGCGAGGCCGCCGAACGGTATCGTCGCGACCTGGCCATCGAATGGCTCGGCCGCGAACTGCCCCCTTGGCAAAGTCCCTGCCCGATCACCTGCGAAGTCGGCCCCAATCTGGGCGCGGGGGGGGCCACCAGTTTTGTCTTCCAGAACGGCGACGTTCATGGCTGGCGGATGAACGTGCAAGGGTCGGAGATTCGCATTCTCGACAGCGTGCTGCCGCACGAAGTGACGCACACCATCTTCGCCACCCATTTCCGTCAACCGCTGCCGCGTTGGGCGGACGAAGGCGCCTGCACCACGGTGGAGCACGAGAGCGAAAAGGCGCGGCACCATCAATTGCTGATCACGTTTCTTAAAACCAATCGCGGCATCCCCTTCGATCGCATGTTCGCGATGAAGGAGTATCCTAGTGATATTTTGCCGCTGTATGCCCAAGGGCATTCACTGGCGCGGTTTTTGATCGCCCAAAGTGGCAAGCGGGAGTTTTTGGAGTTTGTGGGCGACGGAATGGTCGACGAGAACTGGCCCCGCGCGTTGCAAGAACACTACGGCTACAAGAATCTCGGCGAATTGCAAACCGTGTGGGTCGATTGGGTCCGTTCCGGCTCGCCATTGAACGTGCAGTCGCCGTTGCAGATCGCCCGGGCCGGCGGTGAACGGGGCGACGCGGCCGGCAACGTGACGCTCGTCAGTAACAACTCGGCCGATCGTCCGCTGCCGCACGATCAGCGGTTCGACGACGCCACGCACGCGGACAACTCTCCGCTGACCTATGCTCCGCAAGGAGCGCCGCCGCAGGTCGAAGTGCCGGTGCCGGCTGCGGCAGGTAACTCAGCCTTGCCGTGGCGGCAGTCGCCGCGGGAAACCGCCAGCACAGCCTCTTCGCCCGCCGCCCATGGCAAGGAACGATCCACCAGCATCTATCAGGCAGTGCGCCCCCAGCCGCCGACGCCCGTCAGGCAGCATGTCCTGGAGTGATTCGCAGGGTCGGAACGCAACTTGATGTTGAATGGCCGAAACGGCTACGTTTTGCGCACGCCTGGCCCGTCGTAATCGTAGCGGGGCCGCCTGGGGAACTTGCCGCGGGCCTCCTGCCAGAGAAGGCCGGGAAAGATCCAGGCGTCGCGAGCGTAGCGTTTCACCAGGCGTCGCGGCTCGCTGGCGCAGCGATGCAGCCACTCCAGACCGGCCCGCTGCATCCACCGCGGAGCGCGCCGTTTTTCGCCGGCGAGGAAGTCGATCGTAGCACCCACGCACAGCGCCGCCGGAACATTCAGCTCGTGCTGAAAGCGACTGATCCATAGTTCCTGTTTCGGTGCGCCCAGCCCAATTACCAGTAGTTGCGGCGCGGAGGCATTGACTTGCTGAATGATCTTGGCATTCTCGGCGTCGTCCTTCTCGAAGCCCAGCGGCGGACTATAGCAGCCAACCACTTCCACCCCTGGCCAGCGATGTTCGATGTTCGCCGCCGCTCGTTCCGCCACGCCGTCGGCGGCGCCCAATAGAAACACTCGCAGCCGCTGGGCGGGGGCCAGCGAATCGTGCTCGCCACCTCGTGCGTCGTAGGCCGAGAACAGCGACGGGACGAGATCCGAGCCAGCCACCCGTTCCGGCAATGGTTTGCCCAGCAGCCGCGCGGCCGCCACGATCGGGAATCCATCGGCCAGCACCATGCCGGCG
>JBGTJT010000371.1:0-3095 GCA_041744995.1 Pirellulales bacterium
GCCGCAGATTGTCGGCCATCGCGAACCAGGCGCCTTGGATCGGCTGGAAGGCCATGTGCTCGGCCGGCAGGTGACGACGATCTTCCGCGTGTGGGTGCTGATCTTCGGTCTGGTCGGCGCGCAGATGGGCTGGGTGTTGCGGCCGTTCGTCGGCGATCCCCACTTGCCGTTTAGCTGGTTCCGGCAGCGGGAATCGAATTTCTTTCTGGCGATTTTCGAATCGATTCAACAACTCTTCGGAGCTTAACAACAGACGCCATGGCCACATTTTTCGCACGTGCCGACGGACTACTGCGGGGCGACGCCTGGGCGACCCGTTCCAGCCGGCTCGTCGAGGCGATCCTGTACCTGGCCGGTTACGTCGTGTTGTTCGGCATGTTCTACGGCGCGGTGATGGGAACCTTCGGTGGATTTCTCGGCGACCGACTGTGGCAGATTTTCTTTTCCGCCGTCAAGGTTCCGTTGCTGCTGTTCGCCACGTTTCTGCTCAGCCTGCCGAGTTTCTTCGTGTTGAACACGCTGTTCGGACTGCGGGACGATTTCGCCCAAGCCGTCCGGGCGTTGCTGGCGACTCAGGCTGGCCTGTCGATCGTGCTGGCTTCGCTGGCGCCGTTCACGGCGTTGTTTTACGCCTCGACCGATCGCTATCCGTCCGCCACGCTGTTTAATGCCTTGATGTTCACCGTGGCGAGCCTCGGCGCCCAATGGCTGCTGCGGGTTCACTATCGCCCTTTGGTCCGTCGCAATGCACGCCATCGGCCGCTGATGTGGGGCTGGATGGCGATCTATGCCTTCGTCGGCATTCAGATGGGCTGGATTCTGCGGCCGTTCATCGGCGCGCCGGATCTGCAGGTGCAGTTCTTCCGCGAAGAGAGCTGGGGCAACGCCTACGTGATTGTGTTTGAGATTGCGATCGGAGTCTTGTTTTGAGAAGATCGGATACGGCCGCGTCGCTCGATTCTGGTGAGAGATTGGAATATGACACGATTTCCGCTTGGGCTTGTCCTATGACCAATGTATGTTTTGGCCGATTCACCGTTCGGCAATTGCTGATTGTTACTACTGCGCTCGGTGTTTGGTTCGGGCTAATGAGTCAGGGTCATTACTACTTCGGGATTTGGGGTCTCACAATATCTGGCATCTTTTTCGGATACTCCCTCTTCCACGGTTGCATGCTTATCCTGCGATGGAAAAGATATTCGATTGCATCGCGATCGCGAATCTTGATCACAATTGCCGTCGCCACGATCGCAGGACTTTCATTGTTTCTCAATGATTATGCGGGCTTCATGTACGACAATCAGCAACAAGTACGCCAGGCATCAAGGCTGGAAGATCGACTCCATCAACAAGGCCGCTTTCAGCAGGTCACAATCTCGTACCAACGTCCTCACAACGTAAAGGGGATGTGGACAGAGGTTCGTGGAAGTGTCCCGTCGGAGAAAGACCTGGACGACTTACGACGGATTGTTGAAGGCGACGGAACGTCGGCAGTTTGGGCGGTCACGGTTAGTGATCAAGACGATTCCTAACCTTACGGCTCATGAAAATCACAGACAGCTACACCCCGGGATATTCGGCAAGGCATCCCTTTCAGGCCCAAAGCGACAAAACCTATGCACCAGCCAAAGCACCGCGAACAGCCTTCACGCCCACATAAGACTGCCGCGCCTTGAGCAGCGTCCGCCGGAAGGTTTCCGGCCGCGGAACGCCGCGGAGCCGAAACCGCTCGATCGGGCCGTCGAAGAAGACCAGATCGCCCGCCGGGTACCAGGCCTGGCCCGGTTTGAATTCGACGTCGATCCGGTCGAAGCGGTCCAGCCCGACGGAATACTCTTCCTTCCAGCCGCTCCGCCAAGAAAGGATTTTGCGTTCGATGACCACTCGGCGATTGGTCAGCCGGTAGCGGCAGGCGACGCCCGGCAGTAGATACCAAAAGAACAGCGCCAAGGCGTGCGGAATGGAAGCCAGCGCCAGGAAGTTGCCCAGCGTCAGCACGGAGCCGACGCCCAGCTTGATGCTGTACAGACGGCCCAGGAATTGGCCCTGCCCGCCGGCGGCGATGCTCGGCCAGACGACCATATTGGTATGTTCCTCGACGCCGCTAGGAGCGACGCCCGCGATGGCTTGCTTCATGTTCAACCCTTCGGAATAAGTCCGCCAGACGCCTCTGCGCAGGCAAGAAGTACCCGAAAACGTAGCAAACGCGGGGCCGCAATGCTAGGGCCGCATTGTAAGACGGCCCTCCGAGGCCGTCTTACGAGAAACAATCGTTTCGAGGAGTATCCCGGTGGAGAGAGACGCTGCAGTTTGAATACCGCCGCCATAGTGGAACTTAGGAGCGTAGCCGCGGGGCAGACGGTTCGTCACGGCAGACTCCTCGAAACTGAAGTTTCTCGAGCGACGGCCTCGGAGGGCCGTCGTACTGTTTTCCAGAAGGCTTCGGAGAGCCGTCGTACTGGCCTCGGAGTGCCGTCCTACAAGAAACCGGAGCGAGGCGGCGGTTCGGCCTGCCTCGCTCCGGTCGTCCTACATGGCCACCAGTTCCTCCGAGTCTTCCTCGGCCAATTCGGTCGCCAGCCGCTTGCGAGCGACGTGCAGACGCCGCTTGATCGTACCGATCGGGGCGTCGAACGCATCGCTCATCTCGATCAACGTCTGACCCTTCATGTAGAAGGCGACGAGCGTCTCGCGATCGAGCTTTCGCAGTCGGCGCAGACCGGCCCGCACCCGAGCGGCTTGCTCGGCCGCCAGGACGTTGGTCAGCGGCGTTTCCGTTTCAACGCAGGCAGCCGCCATTGTCTCCGGCTCGGTGGCGATGCCGTTACGCGTGCGCGTCATGCGGTTGATCGCCATGCGGACGGTGATCGTCCGCAGCCAGCCGCCGAACCGTTCCGGCTCGCGGAGCTGGCCGATCCGCTGCATGGCCTGCACGAACACCTCCTGCGCCAACTCCTCGGCCTCGGCATAGTTGCCCAGCCGACGCAGCGCGGTGGCCAGCACGGCCGACTCGTAACGAACCACTAGCTCGCCGAACGCCTCGCGGTCGCCGGCCTGGGCGGCCACGATCAACGCAATCGGCGCGGCGTTCAGGT
>JBGTJT010000372.1:0-16846 GCA_041744995.1 Pirellulales bacterium
AGGGAGAGTCGGGCCAGTTCCAGCGCGGCGAACGAGCGGTGCGGCGCCGAGCGACTCGCCCGATTGCCGTGGATCAGCGCGGTGAACACCCGCCGGGCGTCGTCGTACCGGTCGAGCAGCAATAGGATCGCGCCGAGGGCGTTGATGGTTTGGGCGTTGCGGTCGGTTTGATAGAGTTCGGCGGGGAGGAGGTTTTGTTCGTCGGTGGCGATTTGTTGGAGGCGGGCGAGGGCAGCGTCGCCGTAGCGCGGACGAGGTAGCGGAACTCGCGGAGAGTTCCGCGGCGCCGACGTTGGCCGTGACTCCTCGGAATTCTGGGGAATTCCGCTACGGTGTGACGCGAGCGCCGTGGCTGCCGCCGCGTGGCGGCGTTCGGCCAGGGCGATGACGGCTTGTTGCAGGTAGAACAGGCGAGCCGCCTGTTGCCACGATGGGAGTGCGCGGTCGTCTACGCCTTGTTCGTAGGCTTGTACGGCTGTTTGCAACTGTTCGCCGGCCGCCTTCGTATCGAGTCGCTCCAGCAGAGCGACTTCGGCCTGGGCGGGGTGGGCGTGGCCGCGCCAGGGGCCTTTGGGCGCGGCGGTGAGAAAAGCGCGCCAATGGCTCTCGGCCCGGCCGTGTTGTTTGAGTCCCGCATAACACTGGCCGATGCGGAAGCCGGCCGCGTCGGCGAAGGTGCTGGCGGGGAAGCCCGACTGGAGGCGGACGTACAAGCGGCCCGCCTCGTTGAACTTCTTGTCGCGGCGGAGCGCTTCGGCCTCGTTGTAGAGTCGCTCCGCCTCGCCACCGTCGACGAACCACTTGCTCGACAGGCGGCCCCGTAGCAGCCGCTCGATGTACGGGTCCTGAAAATTGTTGTACTTGATCAGTTGCAGCCGGCTGTCGACGATCTTCTTGGCCGCCGCGCGGTTGCCCCGCTGCAGTTCGAGAATCGCCAGGATGTCGGCCGCCTCCAAGGCGCCGTAGGTGGGCCGGTCGGTGGCGACGATTGCTTGCAGTCCTTCAATCGCCTGGTCCGTATTGCCGTCCAGCGCCTGCTTCCACAGCTTGTAGACGTCGACGAGTTCCTGGGCGCCCGCGTCGAGCTTGGCTTTTTCCAGCAGCTTGAAGTACGACGCGACGCCGTCGACGTCGCCGGTGGCCAGTAGGATGCGGCCCAGCGGACGGGCAACCTGAGAGCGAACTGCCGGATCGCCCGCTTGCAGCAGTTGGTCGGCCAGCTTCCGGGCGTTGTGGTACTTCTCGGCCGCGACGGCGTCGTGCAGGTCGTTCAGCGGGGAGTTGTTGTTCGCGGCGGACGCACGGCCGGCAACGCAAAGCGTAGCGGCAAGCAGCAGCAGGGCGAGAATGCCCCGTAGCGGAACTCGCGGAGAGTTCCGGAACTCTGAGGCAACCTGGCGAGCGTCGGACAACGTTGATCGTGACGCTTCGGAATTCTGGTGAATTCCGCTACGTGCTGGTCTGCGCGTACCGGTAGCGCCGCGGGTGATGGTGGTCTTCATCGCGCACGTTCATGAGGCCGGTTATGCCCCATGCGTTTCTAATTCGAGGCGGGAGCCGATCCGCGGACAACATGCCCGCTCAATCCAACTCCGATCCGTTCGCGCTCTTCTCGTCTCGACCCGGGAGAGCCGAGCAACAGTCGCACGGAATCCTACTGGCACGCCGATCGGTCTGCCTGACCACCACTTTCTGGGAGTGCGTGCGATGGCAATAGTGGGGAGTCTAACATCTCAGCCGAGTTTGTCAAACATTTAGCGGTAAACCGCCGCAGAAATCTTTTTCGGCCATAAACAGCATGTTTGACGTGGGTGTTCGCCGTTGTTGCTTCGTCGACGTTGTCTTGATGACGATTTATCAGGCCATGTGGCGCGACGCTATTCCCTCCATAGGAATAATCGCAAACGCGCGATCAAAGCGGACATTTATTCATAATTTTTTCGTTCGTAGCCGAGACGACCTTCCGTTACGGAGAGGGTTGGCAAAAGCCTTTTGCGCAGCGCTCTCATGCGAGGGTATCCTGTGTGGGCTACTGCCTGAGACCAGGCTGCACCGAACCGACACCGACGGCACTTTTCCAGTTTTTTGCCAAGGCCGAACCGCCATGTGGAACCAATGCGCCTAGTAATATCGTGCAGGTTCGCCGCTAGCCCACCGTTTGCTCGAACTCCACGACCGGGTCCACCAGGCTGCCACCCAGCGTCCAGCAGATCGTCCGCACCTGCACGGGGTCGAGCCGGATCTGCCACCCCTCGTACCGGCCGGCTTAGATCAGACTTTGAGGAGTTAGCCAGTTCCAACTGCGAGACCTGACACGCAAATGAGTGCTGAAGGGGCTACGCAAACGCGGAATCAAACGAAGCTACTGCTCCTCAACCCGCCTAATTAGCTCCCAAGCCTTGACGCCCAGGGCCTCTGCCAGCCGAAAAACCACGTCCAGAGAAGGTGATTTGTCGGGGTTGTTTTCCAGCTCAGAGATATACGTTCGGTCGACGCCGGAGGCGTAACTGAGCTGTTCTTGCGTCATTTCCGCCGCGAGGCGGGCTTCTTTTAGGACTGGTCCAAACATTCAGCCAACGGTACTGGCCCGCTACTTGAATGTCTGTCGGCAATTGCCGACAATGATACCACCTACCGGCAGGTGGAAGCGCGGAAGCGAGCGGGCGCTATTTGAACCGCGACCTGCTGCTGTTGAGAGGAGACCAACATGTCGAAGAAGTTTGCGGTTGCGACTCTTGTTCTGGGCATCAGTTTATTCATCCTCGGGTGTCAACCGGCCAGCATTGACAACGGTTCCGGAGCGGATGGTAACGATGCGACACCGGGAGAGCACGAAGACGAGGGTTCGAACGGCCCTGCGCTCGACCCGGGGGACGCAGGCGCAGGGGATGAACCAGCGGGACGCGAGGGAGAGAATCCTGTGCCCGCAGAGGAGGAGAGAGCGAATCCCGTGCCCCCAAAGGTTGAGGACGTCGGCGGCGATGTCAGCGAACTATAGGGCCACCGCTTGGTGGAAAACGTTTCCGGAAGGGAATTTCGATGTTTCAATTTGGCAGGCATCAGGGGACCATCAAAACGGGGCTGAGTGTCGGCGTCCTCCTCATCTTCTTCTTGACGCTGCATTGGGCTGCCCAAGACCCAGTCTACGAGTTCCGATTCCACAAGGTTGATCATCAGCACGACGCGGCATTGCTGCTTCGGCTAAAGGCGGATTTGGAAAGACTCGACAACACACAATGGTCCTTCTGGGCGCTCTACGATGACCAGGCTGGACCTAAGAGTCAGACCGAGTGGAATAAGGCGTTCTCTGTTGCCCTCGCCGAGATCATTAAGAACGATCCGGACGCCGCCACCGGGGCGGATCTTATTCGGGGCAATAGTTTGTCTGCGAACGCTGCAGGGCTTTCCGTTGGCAACGATGAGAACCGCGATGCTGGCGTTGGTGACAGTGAGCGAATCACAACCTTGAATGCGGTCATCGACCTCCTAGGCGACCGCCTCAATTCGGAAACGCTGAGCGAATACCGAAGCCTTGAAGTTGAGGAATCGGCAAAGCGAATTGAAGGCCAGTTGTCCAAGGCCCATGCAGCGCGGAGAGATCGGGCTGCACGGCGACTCGCAACGGCGCCGGAGATCGAAGAGCTGTTCTCGTTGTACGAGATGCCGCCCTTCCCCTCGGCCGAGCGCGACATTTGGGCGAAACTTCGTCGGTTTGTCGGGAAGAAGACCCCCGTGAAAGACCTGTGGATTCAGGCGTTCTGCAGTGAAGGCGTGGGTCTGGAGAAGATTCATAGGTTTCGGATGGCGTTGCGAGGAAGTCCAGAAATCCCAGCAGGTAGTAAGACTGCTGCCGGTGACCAGAACCCCGAGCAGATAGCTTTGGTACTCCGCCCGGAAAAGCAAATCGATTCGGCTGGTATTACCGCCGAATTCCGTCGAGCGACCGCCCTCACCGACTGTTCGCTCCTGATGAACGTCAGCGACGCCGGCATCACGGCCACTGAAGTCACGATCCATGAGGCAGCGCTTGCCACCTCCGATCGCCAAACTGCGATCGAGGGTCCAATGTCCCTCGCTGACGTCAACTCCGCGGCACGGCCGGGGGCTGCTCTTGTCCAGGTGGATTCGGGAATTGATCTCGTCGGCCTGCTTGTCTTTCAGATGCCTGACGGAAGTCTCGCCTACCAATGGCCCCCGGAAACCGCGATCGTTGATCTGGCCCAGTTTTCGACATGGATCCACCGCCTGGGATTACCCGACGCCTTCTCAGTCCGCGACCTCTCCGTGCGGCTCCGGGGCAATCCAAACGAGCCGGCGATCGAATTGGCCTGCGTCATTTACCACAACGACGCCCTCAATCTGGCTTGGCCGGTGCAGGTCAGTCTCGATCTCAACAACGCCGATGCCGCAATTCGCGACTTTCGCCAAGCTGAGCTGGTGACGGCGATTGACCGTCTCACTAACGAGCTTCCCGAATTGGAAGCACTGAATGGCCTGCATACCCACATCACGGCTGTCGACGGCGAGCCGGGCGTCTTCCAGTGCGATGTGCATTACCCGGCGATCGGCCAGTTCACGTTTGGGCTGGGAATCTCGCCCCAGGGTGCCATCGTGTTCTCTGGCAATCCCAGGACCGGACAGCGCCGTGGGCTTGCCGCCTATCTCTGCAAAGGGACGGACCTCGACGGACTAGCGCACCTGGTACGCATTGACTCAATTGCAGCGGTTCATCGCCGAGGTTCGGTCGGCGCGGTCCTCGACGCGCCGTTGCTTGAGGGCGAACTAACCCTCCTGGCCAGCGCTGTCGACGCAGGCACAGATATTTCCGGCATCCAGTGGCACGCAGGTCCGACTCCGGATTCACCCCGTTTGAGCCTCGATGGGCGGGCGCTTGCCAGCCTCCGTGGCGTCCGGACACGATTACAGCAAATTCCCCGTTCCGACCCGAACGACGCGAGCTTGACGGCCGAACAGATCGCACAGTATCTCGGCGCGACCTACCCGGCGTTGCGGGGCGCCGTCGAGGTCGTCGCGGTCGACGAGACGGAGCAGGGATTCCTGGTCCGACTGGCGCTGCTGATTGGCGAGTGGCCGGAAGTCACTCTCGGGCCGGTCGTCATGAACGCGGACAATTTCGGCCGTCAGATCGACGCCTTGCTCCAACCGGATCAGATCGTTCAGGCGGCCAATGCACAGTGGTCGAAAGCCCGAACACATTCCCGGTATGGCCACGTCCTGGCTGAGATGCTCGAATGGACGGCAACCGGAAACGAGGCCCAAGCGAGAATCCAGTGCAGCGTGCCAATCAGCTTTTTGGACGCCCGGGACGACGCCGGTACGGCGTGGTTGCCCTGGGTTGAGACGCAGCGGTATCTGGGCGGAGATTGGAAACGCTTCCTGGACGCGCGGGACAGCACCCTGGAGGAGTTTTCCCTGCGCGAACTGTGCCGATTACTCGAGCCGCGACTCGCATCGCTGGAAGGGGCGGCCAGCGACGTCGTCTACCAAGTCAGCGGACAAGAAGTAGTTCTCAAAGTTGAGCGAGACGCATTCGGCGACGGCATCTTTATGCGTCTGAACCCGTTCGCGATACGCGTTCGCATCGGGCTGAAAATACCTCTGGTGCCCGTCGAAGTCACTGCCAGGAACATCCTGGTCGACCAGCGACAAATCCACTACCCGGAAGAGTTTTCCGCGACCTACCGGAGAACGTTTGGGGTTCCCAACCCCGTGACCCCCAGTTTCAACCTTTCCGATCCGACGATTTCGATCAACTGGGCCAGATCCGGCTTAACGATCGGCTGCAAAATCACGCCGCCGTGTCCTCCCCTATTTAGCCCAATCGGTTTCACCGGCGACGCCGACGTTTCGACGGACGCCAGCCGCGCGGCGCTAGAGACAATGGGCATCCCGATTCCCTTTCGTCAGATTCGCACCGACAACCTGATGTTGCATGTCATCTACTTGGAGGGAGAATTGGGCGGCAGGCTCCAGGACCGCACACTCAGCGCCAAGGCCGAGGTGCAGGCCCTGGGCGAGTGGAACCTCGGCCGCGGGCGGCTCCGCGCCGACTTCGACGAGCTGTTCGTCGATGGCTACGTGGAAGCGGGCACCACACTGCCGCGGCTCTTTCCCGTGATGAACGGAGATTTTCGCATCTCCGCAGTCGAGGGAATGCGGATGCGGGGACTTTACCGTGTCGCCGGCGTCGACGTCGAAGGAACGCTCAGGTATCGAACCCAGGTCGAACCGTGGCTAATCGAGTTCACCGGCCGCGGTTACCTACCAGGGGTTGGACAAGTCGAGATTCACGGCGCGTCCGACCTCGCCTTCGACAACGCCAAGATCTGGGCGCGAGGCATCGTACCGGCGACGCGCTTCGCCGGTCTGGGGGAAATGCGCTATGAATTCTTTGCCAGCAGCACGGGCGGATACCGACTTTCCTTTTTCTGGACAGATCCGGCGGGCGAGATGGAGTTCTCGTACACCCACAGCGGCTATGCGGTAGATGAACTTGACGAGGCTACGGTCGAACGCGAATTGCGGCGCTATAAATCGACAACGGCTGATCGACCAAATCGGACCCTCTCCCAGCGCGAGCTAAGAGCGATCGCTCGGCTGCCGAGGATGTCGCTTCCTTCTCCCCCAGAGCCGCCCAGCATCTCGGACCTGTTTGCGAAAGAAGACCTGGCGAGCTTCGGCGGCGGCCAGGAATATGTGCGTATCCCGAATCTAAAATGGAGGACGGACTACGAAGCCGGCCTCTTGCACATTTTCACACCTGGCAGCGCAGCGGGGTCGACACGCGATCTTTTTGAGCTTCGACTGTCGGATTGCGCTCCCATCGATCCGTTCAACCCCGGCTTCGAGTTGTTTGCCCGCCAACATTATTCAGGAACTGGCGGAGTCGTTCTCCTTGTTGACTCGCAGGTCAAGACGCTTCGCCTGCTGGAACTCAGTTCCAAAACGAACGTCGTCGCGGGAATGTTAACAGAAAAGTTCGACGAAGTTCGACCGTCCCTCGAAAAGCTGCAGCCCTTCGGCGAGGACGACCGAGCGAAAGTCGCGCGCCGCGCTGTCGCCCGATATACGGCATTGCTGATCGACGGAACGCAGCCGGAAATTCCCAGCAAAATTGCTGGCGGCGGATTTCTCATTGCCGCCCGCCCCGGGCAGGATAGCAAGGCGAAGAACTATTGCTATTTGTGGTCGGCAGACGGCCAGGTCTACGAAATCGGGCTGTCCGACTCAATCTTGCCCCCCGGCCCGACCCGCAAAGCCTTCTTCGAGCGAGTACGAACGTTGCGCCCAGAACGCGGTCGCCAACTCGTATTTATGGGCCAACAGGAACCCTGCCTGGCCACATTGCTGCATCCGACCACCGAACCGAACGCGTTTGAACTGACCACCAGAGCAATCCCACAGGGACGGCCGTTCGAACCCCTGCGGCTCGAAGTCACCAGCAGACGGCCGCAATTGGCCCTCATGCCGCTGCTGGAAGCCTTTGCAGCCAAGCTTTATGGCGAAAGTGATCGTGGCAACCCCCCGACGGTCGCACTGGTGGGCGATGGTGGAATCTGCGGTATTTCCGACCACGGACTGTTCATCATGGGCTTTGCCCCGGACCAGCCGTTGCTGTTTCTTCCGGACGAGAAGCTCATAGCTTGGGGGCACCCCAACAGTCGATTCCTGCCGGCGCGGCTCAGCACTCCCGAACTTCGCGCGACGTGCTGGAAATTGCGGCCTCAAGAATTTGCCGAACAGTTCATCCGCAGTTGGAATAGCCAGCGGCAACTTGAGGAATGGGGTGCGAATCCGTTCGGCATGGTGGAACGCTTAGTGACTAACACAGAACCTGTTGAAGTTGACAGCCAGCCATAGGCACCGTTTCGAGGACCACCATGTCGCAGCAGCCGTTAGTCGAATCGCCAAATACCCACTCCGCGGTGACCGGGATGATGGCCTGGTGCGGAGCTTCGGCCCGCCGACTGCAACAGCGGCTAAGCTCGTTGGGCAAGCGACGGGGGCTGTTGTCTCTGGGTTTGCTGAATCCACTCGTACTTGGCCTGTCCCTTCTGCTGACTTGGGGGTTCTACCTCACGGTTAATCTGTGGCTCAACGGGCGCGTCGACAGTGCCTATGAGCAGGCGCGCATTATCGACCTTGACGGCGTCTCGTCGACCGGGGAAGCGCAGCGCGTCTACATCGAGGAACTGGGCTGGCTGTCGGGAAAGGATCAGATTCCCTGGTTGGATCGTCATGTTGAGAGGCACGGCAACCAGCCCCTGAATAAACAGGTGCTCGGCTTCATCGGCAGCGTCGCGTCATCTTCAAGTGAAAACGGGCGTTCGAGCATCCTCTATTCCCAAGTAACCGGACGCCGCCGCTGGTCCTGGCTGATGACGCTCCACGCCGACTCGGCTTCCACTCAGGAAGTCGTAACCACCCAACTCCGCTTCGCCAATGCCAGCCTGGAGCGAACGCTCAAGTCGGACAAAGAAGATGGCGCCGAGAAGCAGCAGTTCTTGACGCAACTTGTCAGCCGGCTCACTGACAGCGTCCACGGGCCGATCCGCGATCTGCGCCGCGTGAACGGCTCGATCCAATGGATCATGGTGTTCTTGACGATCCTGACGGCGATCGTCCTCGTGCGGCGGTCGTTCTTGCTGAATCATTTGAGCCGCTGGTGGACGGGGCAAGATGACAATGCCGCCGGATTGCCGGAGAACCGTCTGAGTGACGCTGCGAAGCATGTTCAGGCGCATTCCCAAGCCAGCCTTCCGGAAGCCGAGCAGATCGGCTTGCTCCGCGAAGAAGTGCAGGCGTTGCACGCCACCGCCGATCACGACGCCTATTCTGGCCTCGCGTTCATGGTCGGCCTAATGCCGTCGCTCGGCTTCATCGGAACGGTGTGGGGAATGGGCGCCGCCCTGGCGCAGGCCGATCGTCTGATGAGCGCACCGGATCAGCAGCAGGCAATCCAGGCGATGACGCAGGAACTGGGCTACGCCTTCGACACGACGCTGGTTGGACTCGTCTCGGCGGTCGCCCTCGGGATCGGCGTCACCTGCACCAGGACCAAGGAGTGGCGCCTTTACGACCGGTGCATTGAGGAGCTAAGACGACGCTACCTCCCCGCCGCGACACAACTCCAACTCGACCGAGGCTCTGCGTGAACGGTGAATCGAAAAGCCTGCTGTCGCTGCTGGACGTGTTGACCTGCGGGCTCGGCGGGATCCTGCTGATGTACATGATCGCAGTCCTGACAGCGCAGCGTCTTGATCTCGCCGAACCGCGAACTGACCGGCGGGCCGAGCCGGATTGGCCCTATGCTCCGTTCGTCATTCTCGCCACGGCCGAGCAGGCCGGCGATGGTGGCGAACGGAATCTTCCAGGCAGCTTGCAGTTCGAGTATGAGGCTGCGGACTGGAGTGACGTCGAGATCATGGGAGGCCGCGGACACGCGGTGCTGTTGGCGCGGTCGCCGCCGCCAGGCGGGATTGTTTTTCTCACCTCGCCGAGTTCCCGCGGTGCGGTCGAGGTGAGTGTCTTTCACCAGGGCCTTTCCCTACCGCCGTTTCAGGTCTGGCCGGCTCCATCCCGCGCTGACGGAGAATCCGGTACGCGAACGGCTGTGTGGCCGATCCCTGCCAGGGAGGGCGATTAGCATGCGGCTCTCCTACTTGGCGTTCCTGGATGTCGTGTGTTGTGGGTTCGGCGCGGCGATTCTGTTGTTCCTGCTCGCCGTGGCGTCGATGCGGGAGGTGCAGTCGACCCGCCCCGATGATTCGCTGTTGGTCGTCTGTAAACCAGTTTCCGGCGGTCGGGCCGAAGTGGGAATTGAGTTGTTGCCGCCGGGGGAAAGGCTTTGGATCCGGCCCCGCACTTACGTTAGCGGCGATCGATTGTACTTCGTGCCGCCACGAACAGACGGCGACGTCGGCGCGTTCATCGCGATCGCCCGGCCGGCGCCTGGGACGTGGCATTTTCGTCCCTATTTGGCCGACTTCCCCGAACCGACGGGGCCGAATGGCGACAGGCCGGAAATTGCCGTTCGCTTGAGAATTTATGGGCGCTATCAATGGAACTCTGACCAGGAGACTCCAATCCTCATGAATCTGCCTGGCGACCATGGACAGTCGATTTCCGTTGCTGTCACCGAATAGCCGAGCCCCAACCAGGTGCTGTGAAGTCCCCTGGGAGCAGAACCGTAACATCCGCGGAGCAGCTCCTTGACGGCTAAAGAAAACGAGCAGCTCTGGCCGCCCGCGGGCGGCCGGACCCTCGAGCCCGGAGAACGATCTGTCTGAGCTTGGTTTTGTCAAGAAGCGTCCGCTGACGATAAACCGTAATTGCCGACGTTTCGCGGACATCTCTGTTTCGGCTCGCTGGCGGAGCATATTCGGTTGCGACAACCGGCCGAAGCTCGCGGCTGGTTGATGGCCCGACTACGAGCATTGGCTTCGCGAGAAAAGTTTTTGCCGGTCCATGTTGCCAGCCTTTGGCGGGGCGTATACGGCGCAACTCCTTACTGGTTCGGGATAAACGCATTCCCGTCGTCCAGGGGATAGCACGCAAGCATAGCGAGCGGCTCAAGCTTTTTCATAAAAAACGTGAAAAATCCGCCGGTTTGGCGACTATTAGTAATTAGACGCCCCCATCCCAACAGGCGGCCTTGTCCCAGTCGGGGGTGGATTCTGCCTTTCGTTTTTCTCAGACGGAGATAATGCGATGCGGATGCCGATGCGATCGTGGCGGCGGACTCTTTCCAAGCTGGGCCTTCGCTGGGCCAATCCGTCCGAGCCGGACGGCCGCAAGCGGCAGCGGCGGATGCAGCGCGACATGCGATTCGAGACGCTCGAACGCCGCGAAATGCTCACCGCAACCACTTGGTGGGATGAAACATATGATGGCGACGTGGGCGGCAGCTACAACGGCGATCCGTTCACGGACATCGATCCGCTGCCTAACGAAAACGGTCTCTACCTGATCAAGGGCACCGCAAGCCTCAGCGACGACCAGGAGGCGTTCAATTTCACCGTGCCGGCGACGTTCAATTTCTTCGGCGACGAAGCCCCCACGATCCTGGAGGCCCAGGGCCTGTTTTCAGACGCCGATGGTAATGGTGATACCTACGCCAACCCGCTTTATGATGCGGACATCGCTGCTTTCTGGCCCGGATACCCGGGTTATGAAGACCCGATCGAAGAATACGGCCTGGCGGCGGGCGAGTACTCGTTCAAAGGTTTTGAAGGGCTGGGGGCCAATCCGCAGAACTACCATTGGGAGCTGATGATCGAGATCACCGGCGTCCCTTCCACCATCGAGATCGAAGCGACCGACGCCGTCGCCCATGAGACTGCCGATGGCACGCCGCAAGACCTGGGCCAGTTCACCGTCACGCGCGACCACGACTACGGCCCGCTGACTATCCAGTTGATCGTCAACGGCTCGTCAACCGCCAGCAGCGGCGACTACGAAGAGACGTTCCCGATGAACGTCGAATTCGCCCACGGCGAGACCTCCAAGACGGTCAGCGTCACGCCTGTCGACGACGGCGGCGCGTACGAAGGGCCCGAGACGCTGATCGTCGACATCGCCTCTTCGAGCAACTACATCATCGGCACGTCCGGCTCGGCCACGGTCACGATTCACGACAATGAAATGCGGTACGCTCAGACCGAAGGCACCGTGATTGAGCAAAGTGAGACGATCTACGACGGCAACCGGGCGGTCGTTTATCTCGGCTTCCAACGCTTCGAGGACGACACGACCACCACCGGCGCGCTCGACGGATCGAACAGTTACCGCGACGCCAGCCTGCTGTGGTACGATCTGGCCAACCGGGTGACGCACTCGGCGGCGTTCGGCCGCGACGACGATGCGACGAACCACTACGTGTGGAATTCCTCCGACGTGATCATCGACACCAACGCCAACGGCATCCCGGACATCGCCGAGGGCGCCGCCTACGAGCCGAACCAGTCGGCCGACTGGATCGCCAGCAAGACCGAGTTCGACGATGCCGGCCGGGCTTTCAAGACGACCGACAACCTCGGCCGCGAGACGCACAAAGAGTTCGACAAGCTGAACCGCACTGTCGGCGTAATTGAAAACTACGTCGACGGCGTGGTTACCGAAACGGAAACCGACACCGACGTGACGGTCCAATACGTCTACGATTCGTCGGGGCGGATGGAGAAGCTGGTCGCCAAGAACCCCAAGGGCTCGGGCAACGGCGTGGAGGACCAGGAGACGCTGTACCTCTTTGAGTCGGAGTTTAATGCTAGCTGGGTAACCAGCACGATCTATCCTGACTCCAGCGACACGGATTCAACCGGCACCGATCAGGTCAAGACGACTTACGATCGGCTGGGACGCACCGTGACCACGGTCGACCAGCGGGGCGTGGAACACACCTACGAGTACGACTCGGCGGGCCGCTTCAGCGCCGACAAGGTTACCAGCCTGGGCAGCTCCGGCATCGTCGACGACGCGATCCTCCGCATCGAGCGGACCTACGACGACATGAGCCGCGTGGCCACCATCACCAGCTACGACGCCGCGACCAGCGGAAACGTGGTCAACCAGGTCGAATACGCCTACAATGGCTACCAGTTGGTTGGCGAGGTGTTCCAGGAACACGACGGCGCGGTTGACGGCAGCACGAAGTCGGTCGTTTACAACTACGATGACGGTGCATCCGGAGGCGATGCGAAGTACGTGCGGCTTGAGAGTGTCGAGTACCCGGGCACTCGCGAGGTGTTCTATATCTATCCAGGCAGTGGAATTGGTGACGTGCTCAATCGCGTAGAAGCCATCGCCGACGACTCAGCGGGAACCACCCGTCTGGCCGAGTATGATTACTTGGGCGCGGGCACGATTGTTTCGGTGGCGCATCCCGAGGTCAACGGTGGCTTGACGCTCGATTACAACACCAACGGCGACTACGAAGGCTGGGACACCTTCGGCCGGGTAATCAATCAGGAGTGGACCAACGGGGCCGGAACAACCACGCTGGACCATTACACATACACCTACGACTACAACTCAAACCGCACGTCCCGCGACAACGAACTGCATTCCGCGCTTGACGAGGATTATACCTACGACGGCATGAACCGCCTGATCGACACCGACCGCGACGGCAGCGCCTTTCAATCCTGGGAACTCGATTCCCTCGGCAACTGGAACGAGTTCGACGACGATGGCACGGTCACCGACCGTGAGCACAACGAAGCGAACGAGCTAACGACGATCAGCGGATCAACGATTGATCCCACGTATGACGCCGCCGGCAACATGATCAGCGGCCCGCGGCCGGATTCTCAGACGGATCGGCAGCACTACGTCTACGACGCCTGGAACCGCATGGTCGAGGCGCTCGACGACGACAACGGCACGCCGGACAGTACGCTGATCACCTTCGAGTACGACGGCCGCAACTACCGCATCCAAAAAACCGGCCGCGGCATCGCGCAAGTCTTCTACTACAACGAAGGCCACCAACTGCTGGAAACCCAATCCTCCGGCAGCACGGCCGAAGAATACGTCTGGGATCTCCGCTACATCGACGCCCCAATCCTCAGAGAAACCCGCGGCGGCATCCTCTACTTCACCAACGACGCCAACATGAACGTTACCGGCCTAGTCGACGAAGACACCGGCAACGTCGTGGAGCGGTATCACTACGATCCGTATGGCAAGGCGCTCTACATGGACGGTTCCTGGACGGCGCTGATGACCCAAGAGTCGGCGTTTGATAACGTCTACCTCTACACTGGCCGCAGGCTGGATGTAGAGACGGCGCTGATGTACTATCGAGCCCGGTATTATGATGTGGCGCTGGGAAGATTCACGGCCAGGGATCCGATTGGCTATGTCGATGGATTCAATCTGTTCGGTTATGTCAGTGGACGCCCAATAGGGTCTGTTGATCCGTTGGGGTTGCAGGGAGAGGCGGCTGCCAATAAAGCTGTAGCTCCCACAGGTCCATGCGCTAATGCTCAAAGAGGTCAAGTTGTAATTACACTAAATCAGGTTGAATTTAATAGTGCCACACTTCATATATACGATTTAGGGGGAAGGTTCGCAAACGTTTCACTGGAAGATGTCACTGCAGGTCTGGCGAAAGCTGCACTAAAGACAGCAATGATAAAAATACTTCAGCAGATCGGTGTCCAAGGTGTGGGGCGTCTTGTAAATGCACAGTTTACTGGAATGGCAGCGGCTAAAAAACTGACTCTGACGAAGTTTTCGGGGACGTTTAATGTGTCCGCCAATGTTACTGTAAGCGAGTGCGTTTGCGTAACAGAGCGACGAATAATTTCTCTGTGGATGTGGCCGCACGATAGCGGAACGTCTCGTTGGGAAAGCAACGCCCAGAACATCGCGTTTGAAATTCCAGCAGGGCATGTTGACCTTGATCACTTTTTAGTTAACGACGAACTCATTCCAAGGCGTTTGGGGACTTTACTTAAAAAAATGGAAGAAGCCGCAAATGACATTGATGCTCTCGTCCAACAAGAACTGCAAAACGTGTATCCGGATGCAACCATTCAATAGTACAGGCAAACGAGCCAAAACGCTGTTAAGGAACTCAAATGCTATATTCATGTCACTCATATACGCTGCGCATTGGAGTCTATATTCTAGTTGTCGTAGTGGGGGCTGATCATTCGTGTTCAGAACAACCACCAACTGCAAACGATAAAGAAATAGAAGATGCGTCTTCCCGGCTTGAAGGTGGCGTTGCCGTTGAGTCAACGACAAACAGCATCGGTATGAAGCTTGTCCTTATTCCACCTGGCGAATTTACTATGGGAAATAGCCTTCAACCGTCGGAAGAGGTGGCCCTCGTTAAGAAGTACGGCATTAATTATCCAGAATCTGCCTATCGGCAGGAATATCCAAGTCATGGTGTTCGTATCTCTAAACCATTTTATCTTGGTGCATATCCTGTTACGCGAGGAGAGTTCCAGCGTTTCATCGAAGACACAGGTTACAAAACCGATGCGGAGAGGGATAAAGAACCAGGAGCCATCGGGATCGATCTTGAGGAAGGCGTGCTATGGAAGTTTCACAAGAATGCATCCTGGCGCCGCGTTTCCTTCCCGCAAACCGCAAGGCATCCAGTCGTGAATGTCAGTTGGAACGATGCTAAAGCATTTTGCAAATGGCTTAGCGAAAAGGAAAGGCAGAAAGTTCGCCTGCCAACCGAGGCAGAATGGGAGTATGCGTGTCGGGCAGGTACAACGACTCGATATTGGTTTGGGAACGATCCGGAGGCACTCGCAAAAGTAGGCAACACAGCGGACGCTCGGATGCAGAGCAGGTTTCCCAACGATGGAGCAGCGAGAATCCAGGCGGATGATGGTTACGTCTTCACATCGCCGGTGGGGAGATTTCTGCCTAATCCTTTTGGGCTTTATGACGTGCATGGGAACGTATGGGAGTGGTGTCAAGATGCGTACAGAGAATACAAGGTGGATGATCCCACTCCATTGGTTGACCCCCAGGGCGATCTTGATAGTCGCCGTGTTCAGCGGGGAGGTAGCTGGAACTTCGGCATTGACGAAAGTCGGTCTGCGCAGAGAATGATTCTGTCGCCGAGCGGTCGCAACGACTCTATTGGATTTCGCATCGTTCAGGAAGTAGAACGCGAATCAGAATCCCCAGAAGCGATAAACGATGAGCGATAAACGGGGACGGGTCCAGTTATTGACATACAACCCTGCTGCCGACGATCGTCTATCGCGAGGACCGGGCCGGCAGCTTCACCGAGTCGATCGTGATGAGCGCCACGCCGGCCGTCGATGGCAACGGCGAGCCGACCGGGACCGAGGCGATCACGAGCATCGAGAATCTTACCCGCACCTACATCAGCAGCGGCGGGCAGGTGACGCACGTTGACAGTTACTTCGACTTCACGGGCATGAGTGATCCGGCTGTGGACGTGGGGACCGAGGGGGTGAATTTCCTGCGAACCACCTACGGCTACGATCAGCGGGGGCGGCGGGATCGGGTGGAGGATTCCACCGGCACGATCCAGCGGACCGTTTACGACGGACTGAATCGCGTGACAAGCACTTGGACCGGCACCAACGACACGCCCGCGAGCGGCCTGTGGTCGCCGACGAACAACGACGGTACTTCGAACATGGTGCAGACCAGCGGACGCGAGTATGACAACGACGGCGTCGGCGATGGCAACGCCACGCTGGATGCGGTGTTCGCCAGCGCGATCGACTTCTACGAGACCGAGTACGACTACGATTTCCGCAATCGGATGACCGGCAGCAAGGGGCCGGATGCGGTGGCCGTGGATCAGGTGTTCAGCAACCTGGGACATGTCACCGAGTTGAGCATCTACGCCGACCTGGACGACGATTTTGAACTCGACGCCGGCGAACTGCGGGCGAAGAGCGAGACCGCCTTCGACGAGCAGGGCCGAGTCTACGAGCAGGTCCGCTACGAGGTTGATCAGTCGACCGGCGCGGTGGGCAACAAGCTGACCAGCGAAATGTTCCGCAACAAGCGGGGCTTTGTCGTCAAGACCGAAAGTCCCAACGGTTTGTTCCAGAAGATCGAGTTCGACGGCGCAGGCCGGGCGGTCGCGCAATACACCAGCTTCGACAGCAGCGAAAGTACCTGGGCCGAAGCGCTCAACCTGACGGGCGACACGGTCATCGAGCAGAGCGAAACCATTTGGGTGTAACCGGCGTTGCGCTATGCAGCGAGTTGCCATGTAAGTTGTTGGAGTATGCGGCGTTCGGGATAAAGTCGGTTAGTTTCGTTTTGGATTCGATGGGTTTGAAATGCAGGCCATTGATCGTTGATGGCGGTG
>JBGTJT010000373.1:0-4694 GCA_041744995.1 Pirellulales bacterium
TGCCGGAGCGGAGGTACTTCTTCACGGCAGATTCGAGTGTCGTCGGCATCGTTGATCTCCAACGCCGCCGGCGACAGTTCCCTTGTTTGATCCGTACCGACTGGCAACGCAGGCTGTGCGTCCTGCCACTTTGAGAAGAGGGAGAAAGCCCGAAGACCGCCAGTGGCGGTCCAATTACCAGAGTAATTGCCAAGCGCGACGAAATCCCTTGCTCAGAATGAGCCATGACGGTTCGTCATTACGCAGTTGGCGAGTATCGCAACGGCGGGTAGTATCGAGTGCCCTGCGCGGTCATTCTGACGACAATAAATGGAGGTCTCTTCGCGCCGCAAGGTGCCTCGGTCGAGCACTGACGCACCGCGGCGATCTGGAATGACTGCCCTCGTTCGATGTGTCCGAAAAACGCTCGAGGCTGGCAAGGCTGCGCGGGGAACGGGCCGGCCGCCAGCCAGGTCGAACAGCGTCGTGAATTGGCCTTGCTCGTCGATGATGCGCACGCGGAAGACCTCTTGGCGAAGATCATCAACGCCGCTGAGCGTCGCCATTAGTTCGCCGCTGACTAGGTCGCCGAACAGGGCGTCGATCGAATCGAACGACAGCTCGCTGGAAACAGCGCCGCTACCCGCCGCGTCGGCATACTGTACGTTGGCCGCGGTTCGCCGGCCCGCAGTGATTTTGCCCGGCCAGCGCGCAACCAGCCCCGTGTGCAGGCCGGTATCCCAACAGGTCCACTTATTGCCGGGAAACTGGCTGCCTTGCTCGCTGGTGAACAACACGAGCGTCGAATCTCGTTTGCCGGCGGCATCCAAGGCAGCTAGAATTTCGCCGGCTGGACGAGCAATGCGAGATTGAAGCGAGCGAGCACAGTGTCCCGTGGCCTCCACTTGTGCCCACCGTCGCGGCCATAGATCAGGTACACCATGCCGTCATGCTCAGCCATGTTCGAGTAGTACGACGGGCCGGGATGGACGACCTTGCGGACGGGCCAGGATTGATGTGCATCGTTGCTCATCATCACGGTCATCTTCTCGCGTACATCGCCGTTGGGGAAGCTGAAGAGGATGCGATCGACGCCGTCGGAGCGCGGGGTCAGTCGGATCATGCCCGCATGGGTGCGAAAAAACGGCGGGATGCCGCTAGTGTCGGGGACGGCGCGTGACCAGGTCATCCCGCCATCATCGCTGCGACTGATCCAGCGCTTTTCGCTGGCGTCGTTGGCGTTTTTGGCGTCGTTGCGGCTGTTGAGCAGGAGCGTACCGTCGGGCAGTTCGACGATGCTGGACTCGCTGGCGTAACAGTTGGCGATGGGGACCACGCCCCCGGCCTGCCAGGTCTTGCCGTGGTCATCGCTGAACATCACGGCGGGGCCGGTGCCGCGCTGCTCGGGTTGGGCGACGCGATTCTTTATCGCCAGCAGCGGCACGACGATTCGGCCGGGCGCGACGGGGTGATCTTCTGTCAATTGGATCGCCATGCCGGGGCCGGTGTAAAACTGCCGGCGGGTGTAGAGCTGGGGGTCTTCATCCCGGAACTGATCGCCGGCCGTACCGCGCTTGATGCGCTGGGCGAGTTCGGCATCGGCCTTGAACAGCGGCTGTTCGATTCGGCGCGGCGGCGACCACGTCCGCCCGTCGTCGTCGCTGTGACGGTGCCAGATGAAGACGTGATGGTGAATGTCGTCGGGGTCTTTCTGGGAATACAGAAAGTGGAGGCGGTCTCGCTCACGGGGCTGGATCATGTTGCCGAAGAGAAAAATCTCGCCGTTGTCGCTGAGGCCGAGGTACTGATTGGCGCCGAAGGTACGCCCGCCGTCGTCGCTGCGTTTGAGCACCATGTGGTGAGGCCCGAAATCATCCGGATTGTCGTAGCGACCATCGGCCCAGACGAACACGGTGCCCGCCCGCGAGACCATGAGGCCGGGGGCGTGATAGGTGATAAGGTCTGCCTCACCGGCCTTCCAGACCACTGTTTGCTCGAACATCGGCGGTTCGGCGGCGCGGGCGGTCGACGAAGTCATCGTCAAGGCGAAATATCCGAAAACGATCAAGCGACAACACAGGGAGTGTTTCATGATAAGAGAGCCTTTCATTGGCGAGCCGCGCCGACGCTGTCGAAAGCCGGAAGCAATGTGGTTGCTTGTCGAGGCTGGCAGGCACAAGGTTGATGGGAAACATGCCGCCTGGTTCGCGGGTCGGCCAATAGGGGATATTCTATTTTATTGGGCATCGCCGGCACCCTTTGTTACCCAGCGGGCATGCCGCGCCCCGCGCGAGCCCTCTGTTGGCAACTGCTGCGATCATGTACTCAACGGGGGAAACCTGCGTCCCCGCGGAAGCCTGAAAAGTAGAGTGTCCCCTGGTAGGTCCCATCCGCTGGTAGGTTCCCTGTCAAACTTGTCTGGCCTTGGACATCTCGCACTTCAAATTCTCCTGATAGGCGTGGTGCGCGGCCTTATCCTGCTGAGCACTCTCCGAGTAATAGATAAACCCGAGTGCCTGGCGGGATCGCGTTTGGGAGTTGTTACCTTCGGCCCGGTGAATTGTCAGTGCGTGATGAACGAGCAGGTCGCCAGGGTGGGCGGGCATGGCGACTTCGCGGGCCTTGTCGTTGTCCGTCGGGTAATCCGTGATTCCCTGCGAGAAGCCCAGCGTCGTCGTGCGACTGTGCGAACGCATGCCTTGAAGATGCGAACCACAGACATAGCGGACGCAGCCGTTCTCCGAATCGACATCATCCAGCGCAAACCACATCGTTACGGCTTCGCACGGATCAAGCATGAAGTAATAGCCGTCCTGATGTGGCGGTGTTGGTTTGCCGATTCTGGGCGGCTTGTTGAAGTACTGCATGTTTTTTGGAACGACCGGGCCGCCGAGCAGCAGTTCCGCCACTTCACGAAACGGCCCTTCGTTCATCCAGCGACCGAAGTACGGATCGTATTCGCCCATCTGCTGTATCTGCTTGAGCGTCGAAGCGTCGTCTTTGTCTTCGTAAAAAACGTGCTCACTCGGCAGACTGGGCAGGACTTCATCGATGAAACGGGCCACATTTCCTTGAAGGCCGTAAAGCTCATCTCCTGAAACAAACTGCTGGAACAGGACATACCCATCGCGCCGAAAAGTCTCTATCGCCGAATCGTGGTCAATCACTAACTCTTTATTGATGCTCATGACAGCAACCTTCCTGTCAGTTGGTATTCTTGACAGTCGATCCTTGCCGTCGAGCGGGACGGCCTTGATTCCTCAACAAACTCGGCCCCGTTTCGCGGCGCCTGTATGGCCGAGAGGGCCGCTCCCAATAAAGCGCTGATCTACTGGAAGGTCGGCACACTGATAACGCGAGTCGGTCGAAAGTCGGAAGCGATCCGATTGATTGTCGAGGCTGGCATGCACAAGGTTGATGGGAAAGATCAGCACGTCGCCCATCGAGTATTCGGTTGTCAACCAACGCCCCCGGAGGTTCTTCCGCAGTGTGACTGGGTTGCGTGCGAGCCAGCCATTCCAGACCTTGTTGTCAACCTCTGACTCCAGGTCGACATGCGTCGGTAAGCTACGGTTCGAGCAATACTCGTCGACGTCGCGAGACGTGTATTTCAGCAACCTATCTTGCACGGCGGGAGTGTGCGAGTTTTCCAGCACCATCAGGCCGCCCATTTGAAGCGAAATGTCTCCCAGCGGCGTCCACCTTGTATAGACTTGGTGCGTGCCGCGGCCCATGTAGACGATGTCGCAGTGCGGCACGGTACCAAGACCAGGCGCAACGGCACGAAACCACGTGTAATCGTAGTTCCGTGGTCTGCCGCCCACGAGAGCCTCGAAAAAGTCCATTACACGATTGCCGTACAGCAACTCTTGAAGCGGCGCGCATTGGGCGGCAATCTGATCGTAGTTTGCCGATCCTTTGTCGCCGCCCAGACCCAGGGATAATGACGGGTTCGGCACGCAATCGGCAAAATCGGCCGAGGGATCGAGCAGGCCCTGGTCCTGCATCACCCGGCAAATCGCGTGGCGGGTCGCCTGCACAGCCTGCCGGTCGTGAAAGCAGGGCATGTACAAATATCCGTAATGCTTTAGCTGCTCGTCCATCGAGGCTTTTGATGTTCTGTCGCCTTCATACGGAATCAACGCTCCGAACGCATCTTCCGCATCGTCCAGCAAATAACCTCGAGCGCGAGGTTGGCACGGGGTTTGAGTGGGCTGTTTAGAACTCATTTCCATCATTCCACTTGTTAATTAGTTCTGGGGTGCATTCGGGTTGCTTGGAGTGTGCTCTGACGGTTGCCGATTCATGGGATGTTTCTTGTGGGTTGGTATTGTGTGACTTGCAGTTTGGTTCGACGCGGTTCGACACAGTTGGCCGGCGTCATTGCTGGGCTTGATATTGCGGGTTCGGTTTCGGCATCTGCACATCGGCTTCCTGTTGCCAGCGGTGCAGCCGCTGCCGCATTTGAGTCACCCGCTCGACCTGTTCGGCGGCGAGGTTGTTCGACTCGTCGTGATCCTCGGCGAGGTTGTACAACTCGACGCGATTGTCCTCGTAAAAGAGGTGCATTTTCCAGTCGCCCTCGCGGATGATGGCGCAGGGCGTGGCCGCCTCGGGGACGCGACCGCCGATGTAATTGGGGAAGTGCCAGATCAGGGTGTCGCGGTCGATCCCGCCGCTGCTTTCGAGCAACGGGGTCAGGTCGACGCCGTCGA
>JBGTJT010000374.1:0-7959 GCA_041744995.1 Pirellulales bacterium
TTTCCCCATGCACATGGGGGTGAACCGTGATCCTTCGCCCGCACTTCTGCGGACGTAATGCATTTGCCCCATGCACATGGGGGTGAACCGGCATTGAATAAGCACCTCGTCGGGTAGCTCTTATTTTCCCCATGCACATGGGGGTGAACCGGTTGCCGTAAGTGTTTGACGGCACTTCGCGAGATTTTCCCCATGCACATGGGGGTGAACCGGCGAGTTGGCTGGCGGCGGTCGCGGCGTTGGCATTTTCCCCATGCACATGGGGGTGAACCGCAGGCGGGCTAGAATGATTCCAGCGAGTCAATATTTTCCCCATGCACATGGGGGTGAACCGCACCGCCAGTGGAACAGCACGCTACCACGCAGCATTTTCCCCATGCACATGGGGGTGAACCGCCACCCAGGGCGATCTAAGCAAGCTCAAGAAGCATTTTCCCCATGCACATGGGGGTGAACCGGGTGGCACGGCTCGCGTGCTCTATACGCAGCGATTTTCCCCATGCACATGGGGGTGAACCGCCGATAATAGACGGCAGGAGGAACCGCCATGCAATTTTCCCCATGCACATGGGGGTGAACCGCTGCTGGCAGATTACCCCCGAAGCGGCCCGGCATTTTCCCCATGCACATGGGGGTGAACCGGTGGTCTATCGCCGCGCCGACACGAAAGCCGAGATTTTCCCCATGCACATGGGGGTGAACCGACCTGCCAGTACGTCACATGACGGCCGGCTCGCATTTTCCCCATGCACATGGGGGTGAACCGCTGACGAGTACCGTAAGCATATCGCGGAAGTGATTTTCCCCATGCACATGGGGGTGAACCGCAGTTCCTTCGCCTCGACGGCCTACCTCGCGGGATTTTCCCCATGCACCTGGGGGTGAACCGGGAGACTTTCTCGCGCCGTGCGAGCTGCGGATATTTTCCCCATGCACATGGGGGTGAACCGGTAGCCTGGTCGCCGCCGGCCACCTGGCGGAACATTTTCCCCATGCACATGGGGGTGAACCGGGCAAGGCCGAAATCGACGAACTGACTCGCGACATTTTCCCCATGCACATGGGGGTGAACCGTTTGATCCGTGCCATCCGCGAAATCTGTGGTCATTTCCCATGCATATGGAGCGAACCGTGGACCACATGATGCGGATCACGCGGAAGAATTTTCCCCAGGCATGTCGGGGTGACTTTTTTTAACTCACGGCCCAGGGGGCCATGCTACTTTGAGTCTTGCCTGGAACACGGCGATCCGCTGCCGTCCGCCTTCGCACCCTCGCGCGGTGAGCCGCCGTTGGACTTGATCGTGCCGATCGAAAATCCGTAACCGAGTCGCGCGACCGGCCGCCATGCTTCGGTAGGGCGGCTTTTTTTATGCGCTTCTCTCAAACCCGCACGGCCCGGGGGCCATGCTACGGGTTGCTTTTGGTCCAGCGGCGTGCCCGCTTTCTACCTCAGGCGATTACTGAAGCGGGGCTTGGGGCGGTGGGCGCAGTTCGATCTCGATCTCGTGGTCTTGGCCGTCGTCAACCAGGCCGATGTAGTCTTCGGTCAGCTCGACGCCGTCGAGCACCATGCGGCTGACTGTGGCGGACTCGCCGCTGTTGTGGATCGTGATGTGATAAAACGTTTCGCCATAGCGATAGTGGATTTGGAACGTCCCCCATTCCTGCGGCAGGCAGGGGGTGATGCGCAGCTTGTCGACCTCCAGACGCAGACCGATCAGCGATTCGACAATCAGGCGGTACATCCAGCCGGCCGAGCCTGTGTACCAGGTCCAGCCGCCGCGGCCCGTATGCGGTTCGACTCCGTACACGTCGGCGGCCACGACGTACGGCTCAACGCGATAGGTCGCCACGTCTTCCGGCTGCGTTCCGTGGGCGATGGGATTGATGAGCGAGAACAGTTCCCACGCGCGGCGGCTGTCTCCGCCCGCGGCGGCGGCCATGATGGTCCAGATCGCGCTGTGCGTGTATTGGCCGCCGTTCTCCCGCACGCCGGGGACGTAGCCCTTGATATAACCGGGGTTGAGGTCCGACTTGTCGAACGGCGGGTCGAGCAGCAGGATCAGGCGGCTTTCGTGCCGCACCAGTCGTTCGTAGACGTTGTTCATGGCCGCCGCGGTGCGGCTTGGCAGGCCGGCCTCCGAGAGAATCGACCAGCTTTGCGAAATCGCGTCGATCTGGCATTCCTCGTTCTCGGACGAACCGAGCGGAGTGCCGTCGTCGAAGTAGGCGCGTCGATACCACTGGCCGTCCCAGCCGTGTTTCTCGATGTTGGCGCGCAGCCGTTCCGCTTCGACCAGGTAACGGTCCGCCCGCGCCGTATCGTCCTGCCTGCGGGCCAGGTCGGCAAACTGCGTGAGCACATGAAACTGAAAGAATGCCAGCCACACGCTCTCGCCTTTGCCGTGCTGGCCGACGAGGTTCATTCCGTCGTTCCAGTCGCCACAGCCCATCAAGGGGAGGCCGTGGACGCCGAAACGCAATCCATGATCGATCGCGCGGACTCCATGTTCGTAGAGCGTGCCGACGTCGTCGGAAATCTGCGGCAGGTCGTAATTCGATTCCTCGTCGTCGCGCAACAACCGCGAGGTCAGGAAAGCGACCGGCTCGTCGAGCACGCCGGTGTCGCCGGTGACGTCGACATAGCGGCAGATGGCCAGCGGGAGCCACAGATAATCGTCGGAGAAATGGGTCCGCACGCCGCGTCCCTCCGGCGGATGCCACCAGTGCTGCACGTCTCCTTCGCGAAACTGCCGCGAGGCGGCGCGGAGCAGATGCGCGCGCACTAAACCCGGTTCGGCATAGACCAGCGCCATCGCGTCTTGCAGTTGGTCGCGGAAGCCGAACGCGCCGCCCGACTGATAAAAGCCAGACCGCGCCCACATGCGGCAGGCCAGCGTTTGGTAGACCAGCCACCCGTTGGCCAGGAAGTTGACCGAGGCGTCGGGTGTTTCCAAATAGACGACACCCAGCGTCCGGCTCCAGTAATGCCAGACTCCTTCGATCGCTTGATTGGCGCTCTCGACGCTGCGAAACTGCTGTGCGAGCGCTTTGGCGTCCGACTCGCCGCGGGCGGCGCCCATGGTGAACGTGATCGTTCGCTCTTGTCCGTCGGCGATCGTCAACGGCGCCTGGATGGCGGCGCAGGGATCGTGTCCCGCGCCGACTCGGCCCGAGAGTCGCACCTGTCGCATCGCCGCGGGATTGGCCAACGCACCATTGCGGCCGATAAACTCCGCCCGGTCGCCGGTAAGGGTGCGGTTCGATTCACTGCAATTGACAAACGCCACGCGATCGCCAAACTCCGGGTGATAGACGTTGCGGGCAAGAATCGCGCCGCTCGCCGGGTCGGTATCGGTCACCACATGCAGCAGCGACTTGCTGCGCGTATCGCCGAGCACCAGCTCCCAAAAACCGGTCACCGACAACTTGCGCTGACGCCCCGAGTTGTTGGTGATCTTGAGTTTGTAGAACTTCACCGGAGCGTCGGTCGACACATACACACAGAGTTCCGTCGTCAGACCATCTTCGGTGTAGTCGAAAATGCTGTAGCCGAATCCGTGCCGCACGATGTAGGTGTTAGACCCCCGCGCGGGTAGCGGAGTGGGTGACCAGAACCGACCGGTTTCTTCATCTCGCAGGTAAATGGCTTCGCCACTGACGTCGCAGACGGGGTCGTTGCGCCAGGGGGTGAGCCGGAACGAGTGGCTGTTTTCCGCCCAGGTATAGGCGCTGCCTCCTTCCGACACGACGGTACCGAATTGCGAGTTTGCGATGACGTTGACCCACGGTGCGGGCGTGGTCTGGCCGGCCGCCAGGATCGTCACGTATTCGCGCCCGTCGTGGCTAAACCCACCCAGCCCGTTGAAGTACGCCAGATCATGGTGCGGCGGTTCGTAGGGAACCGAACTCTCGACGCCGTTTTGCAACGGGTTGAGGCGCGGGATCGACACTTCGACTCTTCCGCGCCGTTCGGCCTGTTCCGCAAGCGTGCCGCCGTCGTCCAGCAACACGATGCGCGCCACGCTCTGCAGCAGCGAACGATCTTCGTCCGACATCTGTTCGCCGCGGCGGATGAAGATTCCACCCGGCCGATCGACTTGCGACGCCTCGGGACTCGCTGCGACGATATCGAAAATCGACTCTTGCAACGACTGCCGATAGACCGAATCGTCTTCGTTCCAAATCACCAGATCGACCGCCAGCCCCTTCATTCGCCAGTACGAGTGAGCCTGCACCGCCTGTCGGACCAGCGCCAGCCGCTCGCGGTCGCGAATCCGTACCAGCACAATCGGCAGGTCTCCCGAGATGCCGTAGCTCCACAGTCCCGATTGCCCTTTCCGATTGCGGCTGAGGAGACTCGCCGGCGCTCGACGCAGCGCCGAGGCATAAATAATCGAGCTGGCCAGGCGGCCAAACACCTGCCCGTCCGCCTCGGAAACACCGAGCTGCTGGAGCAGGATGTGATTGTGCGTCCAGGCCAGGTCGAACACACGGTCGGCCAGGCTGGAATCGCGATACTTTTCGGTCAGCGCTTCAACTCCGGCGCGGGACTCGGCCGCGCCGGTCACGATATCGATTCTCACCGTCTCATTCGGATGCAGGAGTACGGTCTGGCGGATACTGACGATCGGGTCCAGGACCGGTCCTTCCCGATTGGAAAGCGGCGCCTTTCCCTCGAATGCGGCCGGGCGTGCGAGCGTCCGCTGACGTCCGATGAATCGCATTCGATCGGTCTCATAAGACGCCTCGCCGATCGTGTCGCCCCGCACCGTCATCATGTGCGTCATCCAGGGGGGCTGCTCATCGACGGAGCGCGGACGGCGCGTGGCATAAATCGCCTGATGGCCGCGAATCAGCTCGGTCTGCACGAACAGATTGCTGAACGCCGGATGCGACTCGTCCTGGGCCTGGGACGCCAGCACCACTTCCGCGTAGCTGGTGACTTCGATCTTGCGCGTCGCTTCGGATCGATTGGTCAGCGTCACTCGTCGCAGTTCGATGTCGTCCTCGGGCGAGACGCTGATCTGGGTGTAGGTCTCGATCTGGTCGTCGATGCGGCGGAACTCCGCCCGCGCTTGCGAGAAAATCGCTTCGTAGTTCGGGGCGGGTTTCGTCGTCGGCTGCCAGGTATTGGACCACAACGAGCCGCTCTCCATGTCGCGAATGTAGCAAAAGGCGCCGTAGTCGTCGCGCGTCGCGTCTTCGCGCCACCGCGTGACCGCCAGGTCGCGCCAGCGACTGTACCCGCCGCCGGCGCTTGTCACGGCCACGTGGTAACGTCCGTTGGAAAGCAGATGGGCTTCCACCGCGGGGCTGTTGGGATTTGTGAACACGCGCATCGTGCCGGTTTCTTCCGCCGATGCAATTCGCGTGGCGCGCGCTTCGCTGTCGTGGGGATAGACCGGCGCCGTCGCCTTGGGAACACGCTCCTGCAACAACAGGGCCGTTGCCCGCAGCATGGGATCGGCCAGGAACCGACGCTGCATCGGTTTATCCAACAGCAGATACTCCAGCGACAATAGACTCATGCCTTGATGATGCGCCATGAACTGCCGCACGGTTACGCTCTTGCGTCCCGGCGGCAAGCGCGAGGGGGTGTAGTCAATCGCTTCGTAGAAGCCGTAGCCGCCTTGCCGACCATCGTCCGCCAGGCGCTGCAGATTGCGGCAAGCCGCCTGGGGCGCAACCATCAGCGCCAGCGCGCTGGCATAGGGCGCAATCACCAGATCTTCGACCAGGCCACGCTTCAGCCCCAGCCCCGGCACTCCAAATGCTCGGTACTGATAGGTTTTGTGGGAATCGAGCGTATTGTAACCCGATTCGGAAATTCCCCACGGCACGCCCTGCTGCCGACCATACTCGATCTGCCGGAGCACGGCGGCTTGATAGGTGCGATCGAGCAGCGTGTTCTCGTAGCTGGGCATGACCAGCAGCGGCATCAGATACTCGAACATCGAGCCGCTCCAGCTCAACAGCGCCGGCAACTTTGCGGAACTGGTCAGCAGGCGGCCCAAAGCGAACCAATGCTCCTGCCCAAACTTACCCTGCGCGATGACGATGAAGCTCGCCAAACGAGCTTCGGACGCCAGCAGGTCATAGCAACTCGTATCCATCCTTCGTTCGCTGACGTTGTAACCGATGAAAAACAGGTCGCCAGAGGCATCGTACAGCAAGCTGAAATCCATATCGGCCAAGTCGCGGCACTGCACAGCGACGGCTTCGAATTGTCGGATTCGGGCGCTAGCATGTTCCGACGCCAGGGTCAGTGCGGCCCTCAACTGCACGAGCCAGTCCTTCATTTCCGCGGGCGATTGTGGCAGTACCGTTTCGATCATCGGCAGGGCGGTCCGGTCCAGTTCCGCAACATCCCGCAGGGTGGCCGCGGTCTCCAGATGCTGAAGTGTCGCCCGCAATGGGCTCTGCTCGGTCCGCTGTTCGTCGGAACCATTTTCCCACAATTCCTCCGCAGGTGTCGGCAACTCGAGCCATGGCGCCAAATGCAACAGGTCGGTTTGGTGATCGATGCAGGAACGCTCGTAGGCGTTCGCCCACCACGCGAGTTCCGCATCGCTTCCCACGCTCGCGGTGAGTTTGGCGGCGGCATCCCTCAGTCGCGACAGTAGGTCACCGGCGGCACGAAGCGTCGCAGGAGCTTGATTGAGTTCTTCGATCTGGCGTTCGATCTGAGCCGGCGCCTCGGCATCGGTCCATGGATGTTCCGTGGCGTGGGAAACTTCCAGCAGCACGCGCAACGTGTCGCGCAGGCCGCCGAACATCCGTGGAGGCAAGACAGGCGCCTCGCACAACTCCACACAACCACTGCCAAGCAACAGCAGATTCCCCGCAAGGTTGCCGCTATCGACCGTAGATACGTAGTGGGGATGCAAGGGTTCGAGTGTGCGGGTGTCGTACCAGTTAAAGAAGTGACCGCGATACTGCTCCAGCCGCGAGAGCGTGTGGAGCGTGCGCTGCGAACGCTCCAGCATCTGCGCCGCGGAGCAGTAGCCAAAATCGTATGCGGCCAGGTCGGCCATCAACCCCATGCCGATGTTCGTCGGGCTGGTCCGCGACGCTACGACCAGGTCGGGATTAACCTGGATGTTGTCGGGGGGCAACCAGTTCTCGTCCGCCGTTACGAATTCCTCGAAATAGCGCCACGTCTTCCGCGACAGTTTTTCGAGAAAGTGATGCTGGCTTTCGGAGAGTCGCGGCGCGGCGCGGCGAATCGGTCGACTAAGCCACCAGGCGAGCAACGGCGAGGCAATCCAGGCGGCGATCAACGTTCCCGCGAAAGGCAGGGTTTCGGGGCGCACAAGAAAGATCGCCCAAAATGCTCCGACTGCCAGCATGGGGGCGAAAGCCATGGAGCGAAACGTACTTCTCAAGTCGTCGCGGGCGCCTCGTTCCGAATCGCTGGCGGTCTTCCATTCCAACAGGCGCCGCCGGCTCCACCCCATACGGAACAGCGTTCGGGCGATGGCATCCATGCTGAGGTATGCCTCGTAGGCCAGAAAGACGAACAACAGCAAGTTGTGCGTCAGCGGACGAGCGAGCGATTGAAGCGTCTCGCGCAGATGCATGGGTAGCGGAAGATCCACCGGCTTGCGAAACAGGTCCGCCGCCGCCCTCAATAGCGTCGGCAGTAGGACCACACTTGCCAGAAATACCAGCGTCGCACCCGCCGCGGCGGGGGAAACGAACCACGACACGAGCAGCAGGAGCAACATGGCCACCGGCGCCAGGCTGCGGCGGAGGTTGTCGAGAATTTTCCAACGCGACACGGCGGAGATCGTGTTGCGGACGCGTTCTCCCGATCGCGCACGGACCCAGGGCAGGATCCAGCCGGCGATCTGCCAGTCCCCTCGCATCCAACGGTGACGACGGTCGATCTCGCTGTGGGATGGACCGAGTGCGAAGCGATCGAGACAGTCAGCGGCGCAGCGGTACGTCGTGC
>JBGTJT010000375.1:0-4223 GCA_041744995.1 Pirellulales bacterium
GGTCTACACGATTGGCGGCATCTTGATCAGGGTTGTAGTCACTGCTACGGCTGCCGCTTCTTCGCCTGTCGTTATTACAGTAGTCGGGCTTTCGGCGGTTGCCGCAGTCGGTTACGTTGCCTACACAAAGGCGCAGGAGGACAAACGAAGACAGTCGAAGCCCACCAATGCTCCTACGGGCACGCTTCCCCTCGACCAAGCGTACGGCGACGAGGGAGTGAGGGCGAGGGAGAAGAGACACCGCATAAAGAAAAACATTAAAGCGAAGCCCGACGATTGGGTGGGCGTGACACCGAACGGCAACATAATCACGACAGACCCCAAAACCGGAGAAGCAATCAACCATGGACAAGAATTCTTGAACAGAGGTGTGCCTAGAGATGGTCGAGTTAAGTTTTAGAGTCTATCACCCTAGCACGACCGCCGCAGAGATCTCGGCGCGTTTGGGTTGGGAGCCGCAAGTGGCGTGGAGCGCGGGCGACCGGTGGCCAGGAAGCGACGGGAAAGCCCCGCTTAGATTTCGCGAAGAAACTTATTGTGTATTTGCGTTGCCCGTTCGATCGAAGGAAGATTGTTTTCAGGAGATTGATGAAGTGTTGAATCGGCTCGATTCATCCAGCCAGTTTTGGAGAGAATTCCTCGTAACAGATGGATCGTTCGACTTTTTCGTTGGGATTTTCGCTTCTAGAAACTTTGGCCTGACGATAAGTTCCAATGTTATCGCTAGAATGGCGGAATGGCAAATAGAGCTCGGATTGGATTTTTACGGAGCTTACGAAGCCGAGAGCGAAGTCGGTGAAAGGCAGCAAACTCTAGACCTAAAGTAGCCGCGAGGAGATCGGAGAAGCCGTGAAGAAATCCTTGTGCCGGGGAAAACCGGGGAAAACCGGGACAGGAAGCTGTGAAGCTTTTGGGCTCGGAAGGGCTAAACGGGACGGAGCCCGACAAAGGGCGGGATCTGCTAGGCTAAGCGCCAATCAGGCTAAACCGGCTAAACGGGACGCGGCTAAACGGGACGGAGCCCGACGAAGGGCGGGATCTGCTAGCCTAATCGCCAACCGAGACCCATGCCACGCCAAGGGCGGGGGCCGAAACCGGGAAGCCGGGTCGGTCCTCTCTCTTCGCTTTGCCCTTGACTCCAACCAGCCGTCTCATGGAAGCCTCAATTATTATTGTCAACTCCTGAAGCTACGCGCCCCACGGCGCCGCCGACGTTGATTACGCCGACCACGGCGGCGTCGAGGAGCGCCGGTACGGCAATTTGCTCTGGCAGAAGTATTGCTACAACGACCGGCTGCAGTTGACGGGCACGGAACTCGACTCGCACGCCACACCCTACGGCGTGGAAGTCGATTGCGTGCAGAACTCTTCCAACCTCATCACGCTCAACTTCAACTACGGCTCGGCAAATCACAACAACGGCAACATCGTCGGCCAGACCATCGGCGCCTCGGCAACAGACATCTGGCAGCAGTACTATACATACGACGGCACGAACCGTATTGCGATGGCCTCCGAGAACGCAGCGATCACTGGCTCCACCTGCCCCGGCGGGGCGACTTGGTGCCGCAAATACGGCTACGACCACTTCGGCAACCGCTGGATCTCGGCCTCGCTCGACACGCTGCACATGGCCACGCCGACGGCGCAATCGGCCGTGAGCTTGGCCACGAACCGGCTGACCTCCGGCACGTACGACGCGGCCGGCAACCTCACCGCCCAGACCTACATCACCACCGGCGGCGGCTCGATGGCCTACGACGCCAACAACAAGGCGACGTCGTTCACCGCGACGGGCGTCTCGGTGGCCACCAAGTACGACGCCGGCGGACGGCGCGTGCGCAAGGTCTACAACTCGGAGACCACGATCTGGGTCTACGACGCTTTCGGCAAGCTGGCGGCAGAGCATCGCAACGGCGGCGGACCGGGCCTGGCGGCCAGTTCGCCCGACAAGGAATTCATCTACCTGGGCGGCACGCTCGTGGCCTTGCTCGAGGGCAGCGAGATTTATTACCCCACGACGGATCATCTGGGCTCGACGCGCCTCGTCACGAATTCGAACGGCGCGGTCGTCAAGCGCCAGGATTTCTTCCCCTTCGGCGAAACGATTCCAGCAAGCTCCAGCTTCGGCAACCGCCAAAACGTCATCGACGGCAGCATAGCGACGTACAATGCCAGCCTGAGCATGCGGCAGCAGTTCACCGGTCAGCAGCGAGATGCGGAGACGGGCCTCGATTACTTCTGGGCCCGGAACATTGCGCCGCCTCTGGGGCGGTTCTTGTCGATGGATCCGGAGAACGCGGGGGCGGCCACGTCCGGGCCCCAGGGCTGGAACGCGTATGGCTATGCGGCGAACAATCCGATCCGCATGTACGACCCAGACGGCCGTTGCCCCGTAGATATCCAAACGAGTACCCACTACGATTCGTTTGGCAGACCGGTTGGCTATGAAATTTCGATGTCCGGCGGCGGTTGTTTCGATGGAAACTCTTATGAGGATCCTTATTCTCCTGTGATCCCCAGCTCGTATTGGGTTATTCTGGAAGGATATAATTGGGGTTGCCAATACGATATCTACGACCCGTCGTGCTACGCGGATAAAGAGGACCCCTCCGACGCCGGTGGTTCCAGTGCACCCCCATCGTCAGATACACAATTTAATTCGTGCATGGCGGAGGCTGGCGAATGGTACTCGATACCAGGCTTCTTGGACAGCGTAGGAATTCAGACAACGGGCGTAGACGTTGGTTTGCGCAACGACGCGTTAATAAACTTTGTGTACGGAAATCAGATACTTGATACGCTGTGGGGTAACGCTGACGCACAAGACGCAGCCACATTGGGTCTGCAAGGCTTTGGGGCGTTCCTCGACGGCGCAGCACCGGAGCCCAGTACGTGGAAACGCAGGAATGCTACGTATATCAGTCTAAATATCCCCCCCACAGGAGAGCGTGCTCCCGGAGGTCGGGTCTACGTCGAGTATGGACAAGTCTACAATGATACCAACCTGCCTAACTTCGTGAGATCTGGGCGAATCGCAAAAAAGGCGCTCGTATACATCGGTGGTGGCGGTGGCGTGGTTGAACGACTTGCATTTGACGCGGTCTTGACTGGAATGGCAGCCCGCCGTTGCAATGAATTGTCAAAGTGATTGACGTGACAGGCGCGCGAGAGGACAGGAACACAAGAGAGTGACGCTTGAATCTAGACCGATCGTGGCGAGCCTTCGATACATAACGCGACTCGGCGGTGCCTTACTCAGAAGCGCGGGTATTGTTCTGGGTGCCTTCGGGGATTTCTATTGGGCAGCATTGGCGATCTCTTGGTTCGGTGGCGTACTGCTCGCTCTCGCGTATTTGCACGAAGGAGCATTTGGGTGGTTGGGTCGTTCCACCTGTGTAGCGGTCTTACTCGTCGCTTCGGTGATTTCTTATTCAACAGCTCAACGCTGGATCAAGATCGCACCGGCAGTGTTCGGTGCGTCTGTATTTGCGGGATTGGTGAACTACTCGGGTAGTGAAGTTACCGTAGTCGAAGCCGCAACGCTGCTCGCAGCAATGGTGCTGTGTGCGGTGCTTTCCAGCAACCTCGCCGATTGCCCACTTACGAAGCCGGACCGAATTGCTTTGACGGCCGGACTCCTGGTTTACTTCAACGGGCTTTTGGACCGCGACCGCATGTTTGCGTGGATGGTCGCCACTGTGGCACTATTCGCCATGCCCTGGATCGCCCAACGATTGCGCACAGAAAGAAAGGGTCACGAGGTACATCCATGATGGAAGATCGGGAGCTGGAAGTCGGAGAGATCGGGGACATCCATAATCGGTGAAACTCGGTGAAACCGGGTGAAACCGGGACAACCTCAATTATTATTGTCAATTCCTGAAGCTGCGCCCCCACGGCGCGGCGGCGTCGAGGAGCGCCGGTACGGCAATTTCCTGCGGCAGAAGTATTGCTACAACGACCGGCTGCAGTTGACGGGCACGGAACTCGACTCGCACGCCACGCCCTATGGCGTGGAAGTCGATTGCGTGCAGAACTCTTCCAACCTCATCACGCTCAACTTCAACTACGGCTCGGCCAATCACAACAACGGCAACATCGTCGGCCAGACCATCGGCGCCTCGGCAACAGACATCTGGCAGCAGTACTATACATACGACGGCACGAACCGTATAGCGATGGCCTCCGAGAACGCAGCGATCAGCGGCTCCACCTGCCCC
>JBGTJT010000376.1:0-12614 GCA_041744995.1 Pirellulales bacterium
CCGGGTGCGCAGTTTCGAGCGGGCGAAGCCGAACCAGCTGTGGCAGACCGATCTGTTTACGTTCATGCTCAAGCGGCAGAACCGGCGGGTGTACCTGGTGGCGTTCATGGACGACCACAGCCGGTTCATCACCGGTTTCGGCCTGCATGGCAGCCAGTCGACGCCGCTGGTGATCGAGGTGCTACGGGCGGCGATCGCCGCCTATGGGGTTCCCGCTGAAGTCTTGAATGACAACGTCGCCCAATACATCACCTGGCGTGGCAAAGGGCAGTTCACCAAGGAACTTGAAAAGCTGGGGATCAGGCAGATCGTGGCGCGGCCGAAACGGCCGCAGACGTTGGGCAAGATCGAGCGGTTCTGGGGAACGCTGTGGCGGGAGTGTGTGGAGCGGGCCGTGTTCATCGATCTGGAAGACGCCCGGCGTCGGCTCGGCCTGTTCATCGATTACTACAACTTCCAGCGGGTTCATTGCCGAAGCTACAGCCGGGTGGCGTCAACTGCCGCGTGATGATCCCAGTCGACGCTTTGCAACAACGCGCGCTAGTCTTCGCACCGGCGGAATCCCTAGCCGACTACGGTTCGGAACCAAGTACAACTGCCTCGCCCAAAACCATTAACGATTCACAAACGCAGCGCCGCCACGGTCCTTCGCCGAAGTGGAAGCAGCGCCGTTAACAAGAGGAATAGTCATGCCAAAACCATCAAAGAACGAAATCATCCGCTGCAGGCACTTCGCCTGGAAGCTTTTCCGCCGCGGCAAAACCTGGTACGCCGATGGCCGAAGCAACTCGATCAACGCGAGCCGACACTCCCTGGACACAGAAAACAAGCTGCAAGCAATCGACTTGCTCCATGAACTCGACCGAGTGCGCGCGGAGGATCTTGGGCTGACCCCACGTGCTTCCAAGGTTGAGAATCTAAACAAGCCGTTGCCGCTTGAAGAGGGACGCAAGCTTTATGAAAAACACGTGTCCCGTCCGCGCGTCGTCGGCGGGGTTCGGACGTCGACACAGAAAAAATATCGCTCGGTGTTCGACAAGTTTCTGCCTTTTGCCGAATCCCGAGGTGTCACCAGCTGGAACTTAGTTACCGCACAACTATTGATTGACTACGCCTCACACCTGCAAGGAAAGGGTTACGCGCATAAGACACAGAACAACGAATTAACGATGCTGAAACAAGTAATCAAGCAACTGATTGGTGACGGTCATCTCAAGAATATGGAGCCAGTCAAACTGAAATTGCGACGGGCCGAAAGCCAGCCGGCATACTGCTATCGACCTGACGAGGTTGCCGAAATGATCCGCGTGGCGCGCAAGTCGCCGGCCCTGAAGTGGTTGTTGGATGCCGTAATTGCACTGGCTTGCACCGGACTTCGCATTTCGGAGCTCGCGGGCCTTCGTTGGCGCGATATCGATTCTGAACATGCCATTCTCAGCCTGACCGATGAAACCGCACGGCCCGAAAGCGATGGTCGCCAGCGCCGCGAACTCAAGAGTGGGCGCAGCCGACATTTTCCGATCCACCCAGATCTGCTAGCTGTATTGAAAGGAATTGAACAGGTCGACCAATATGTATTTCATGGGCCGCGGGGTGGTCGCTTGAAGCCCGACACGGTCAGGAGGATTTTGATAAGGGAGCTGATCGAGCCACTTGGGGGCACGTTCCCGACGCCGGATGGCGAGCAGGGATTTAAGCATGGCCGACTGCACTCCTTCCGACACTACTTCTGTTCCACCTGCGCGAACAACGGTGTACCTGAGCGAATGGTCATGGACTGGCTCGGACATGCCGATAGTGAGATGATCCGGCACTACTACCACCTCCATGATGAGGAGGCGCGCCGCCGGATGAATGGTTTGGACTTCCTCGGTGGAGTCAGCGGACGGTCCGCTGACGGCGCCGAGAACAAACACGATAAGGAGGATGTCGAGCCGCCGTCTCCTGACGGTAGTGACGATGGTGATAAGCCGTGATTGACCCAGTATTGCCCCACCTCAACTGGGGCAATCAGGCGTGCTTTCGTAAGTAGCTAATAATTAACTGCTTACGAAAGCGACATCTGACAAAGCGGAGGGCAAGGGATTCGAACCCTCAACCCCTTGCGGGGCACCTGATTTCGAGTCGCCAGAGAGTTATCCGTTGCCCTTCTGTTGCCATTCAGATAGCCGTTTTTTGCGGCTTCTTGCGCCGCGGTTTCGTTCACGAAATCGTGCTCGATGCGCGCTTTAGGTGCCACTTTAGGTGCCAGTTGGGTCGACCATGGCCTTTCACCACCTCTGCCAATACGAAGGAGGCCAACCTTGATTGACAAAAACAAAATGAATTCTACGCCAGATGCAAAGCTGCCTGGGTGATTCTAATAAGCCGCAGCCCCCACTACTGGTCAGCTTGGATTTTATCAAACGCCGGACCCACTTGGTAGACGCAACCCGGAAAACCCGAGCGTCGACCCAAGGGCCAAGATCGAAGCAGGCGGTGATATTTTGCTCAACTTGTCGCCGCCTCGCTTGTTGGGCAGCCGATCGTCTTCGGGATTGGCATCAAAGCGGCAAATCACCGGGCGACGAAGGTCGCAGTGCTACATTCAAGCCAAATCCGCGCCAATATGTGGTGTAGCTGGCTAGCTTTAAGTGGCTGGGTTTTTGGGCTGATACCGCATGCACTAGGCCGCAACTGATCACCGCATCGCCTCTGTCAATTCCCATTGACATTCCACCAGCAACGAGGCCCTCACGGCTGAAGCTGCTTGGCTCTTTGCCCACTGATTGCAGACGTACCCGACACATAGACATCACTGGGAACGACCGGCCGAACGCCTTAACGGACGTGCTGAGGGAACTGGAGCTGCTGGAGCAGTTTGGGACTAACAAATAATCGGCGGCGCAGGAAGAAGCCGCCGCCGCCATACTCTGTGCCATGAAAACCCGCCAGCCCGCGCCGCGCGGGAGCGGACTTATATTTTTTGCCTCGAGATAGTCGCGGGGCGGCTGTGCCTTTTTGGGCAACGACCGCTCCGCACTGGGGCGGTCGCTTTCTTTGTTCTTTGTGAAGGAGATGGCGATGACGCAGAACGATCTGAATCGTTTGGTTTCACAGGCGACTGGGGAAACCATTACCGAGATTACTCGCCGGGGCTTCAGCCTGGCGAGTTTCGAGGAACCGGCTTTCGACCCGGAGCCGAGTCCCTGGCTCGATTGGGACGAGGTCGACGCCATGCGGCCGCGGCTGCTGCCTTGCTAAAGTGATGAGGAAAGGCCGGCGGCAGGGAGGCTGCCGGCCCTTCGCATTAGGTGGCCCAGGATGACTGCGCAGGCACTCGTGCTGCGCCACTCCTGCATCTCAACCTGCCTCAACTTCGTACTCCTTCGTTCCTCAGCATGGAACGGCTTCTCCCAGGAGGTGCCCGTGACAACGTATGCAATTTCATCCAGCGATCTGCCACACGAACATGACGACTTCCTGCCGCTGCTGCCGATCATCCGCCGTTACGCCGGCCGCGCCTTCCGACGCTGGCCGGCCGATCATTGCGAAGAGGCAGTGGCGGAAACGACAGCCGCGGCGCTGATCAGCTTTATCCGACTGAAGCGGCGCGGCAAGAACCCCCTCGCCTTCCCCACCCAGCTCGTGCGATGGGCGATCACCCATGTACTGGCCGGCCGCCGCGTCGGCAGTCGGGACAACAGCCGCGACGTAATGAACCGCGCGGCACAGGTCCGCTACGACTTCGGCATCGACAGTTTCACTCGGTTCGGCTACTGGCACTACTGTCTCATCGACCACTCGCAGACACCGGTGCCGGATCAGGTCTGCTTCCGCCTGGACTTTGCGGCTTGGCTTCAGACGCTCAGCCTGCGCGATCAGCGGGTGGCGATGCTGCTGGCAGAAGGATATTCGACGAGCGAAGTGGCCCAGCGCTTTCAGGTTTCCGCGGGGCGGATCTCGCAGTTGCGACGAGAGATGTGCGACTCGTGGGAACTGTTTCAGGCGGACGAGCATCCTATCAAGACTTGATGCCTCGCCGGGGGAAACCACTTCCTAGCTGGCCGGACCGACCGGTCGCGTGCCAGCCAACTCAACCTTTTACATCACCATTTAGGGGAACTATCCCACATGAAGGTACTATTCATCAACTTATGCTGCTGGCCGCATAAATCAACAACCTGGGCGGCGGCTTTGCCGACTTTGTCGAAGTCGGCGAAGGAACCACGATCAAGCTACTGTTTCGCGAGCACGTCCACCAGGGCGAGCCGCACGACTATCTGATCCGCGTCAACCGCCAGCCCTGCTCGGCGGATCAGACATTGCGTGAGGGCGATCGCGTTTCGATCACACCGCTGAAAATCGAAGGCGCTCGCCGCTAGAGATTCATTTCGCTGTTCGTCGTCATGTTTCCTTCAACCGCCTCCCGCCATGGAATTTCCGGGCGGGAGGCGGTTGGCTTTCGTCTCCTGGAGAACACCCGACCATGAACGATAACGCACGACGGTTGCTGCGGCTGGCTGCGGCAATACACTTGTCGTTGCAGCCCGATCCATCGGCTGACTGCTTGCCGCCGCTATCTGGCCCAGCTCTGCACCGGCACGATCTCCGCGTAGCTGGCAGACGCCTATGACGAGTTGGTGGAAGCGATTCCACGGCAAGATCAACTCGGCAGCGACGAGACGAGCATCAAGGACAACGGCAAAAAGCATTGGATCTGGTGCATCACGGCGGCGACCTTCAGCGTCTTTCCCATTGCCGCGACCCGCTCGCGAGCCGTGCTGGAAAACCTAGTGGGTCCGGAGTTTGCAGGCTATTTGAACTTCGACTGCTTCTCAGCCAATTGTTCGTTCGCTTGGAACTATTGGATCAAGGCCCAGTATTGCTGGGCACACTTGATACGCGACATGCGGTTCCTGGAGAAGCATCCAGACAAGAAAACGAGAGCTTGGGCCGAGCAGCTTCTGGATCGTTCGCGGTGGCTGTTTTCGGCTTGGCACCGCCGCGACGAGATGACGGCCGAGGGTTTTCATAGCTCGATGCTCACTCACCGCGACCGCTTTTTGGAGTTTTGGTTCGCCAGCCCCCTTCAACCAAGGAGGCCCGGAATCTTGCTGTGCGGTTCGCGGTAGTGGAGTACACGACCGGGGAATCTTCGGAAGCGGCAACATATGACTTGTCGCAGGACTATTTCCGCTTCATATTCGCCACAGGCGTCGAACCGACCAACAATCACCGCGAACAGCAGATCCGGCACTGTGTAATCTACCACCGCATCACCAAGGCACCCGCGGCGTCGCGGGCCAGCGCTACCACGAGCGGATGTGGACGGCAATCGCCACTTGCCGCAAGCAAAACCGCAACTTCTTCTCTTTCCTGCAAAAATCCATCACCGCTATACTACAATTCGACCCGCACCAAGCCTGCTAAACGCAAGAACCCGTGAACGGTTACAATAATGGTCGGCGTGGGGTTGATTGGCTTACGCCAAATCCGCAATCATGATTGTTAGCTTGTGCAAGGCATTGCCAGGGAGAACGATCGATGACCGTACAAAACCTTTTCGCCCAGCTAGCGATTCAAGATACCCACGTCGAAGCCCGTTTTACTAGCGAGTCCGATCCCGCCGCCGTCTTTGAATTTGCGCTCTGCCGCAAACAAGTCTCGCTGGGCGATGTAGCAATCGACCAATTCTGGATGCCAATACACAGTTTATACGGCCAGCGCAATCAACGTGCGATCAATCTGGAGCCACTGGTGGACTTCTGGTGGGCGTATTGCGGCGATTCCGGAACGCAGAGCGATGCAAATATTCAAGAGTCCTATTTACTTGCCAAGATTTTGCCCCATGCGCGGAGCAACGGCTCGCGTCGGGTATTCGTCGATTCGTTTCAAACCGTACCAGGCAACCGCAGTCGGCGGTTGCGGGCGTGGACTGCCGATCTCAACCGACTTCTGGAGGAATCTCGCCATGAGGAGTATGACGAGCTTGCCTTTCAACGCGCGACCGGTGACCTAATTGGTCCGCCCGAATATCCCGAGGAAGTTGTTCAGCGTTACCTCAGCATCTCGGAAGAACTGTTTGAAGCCGCCCGCAGTGCAATCGACAGCGAAGGGGTCGAAGCGACTGAGCGCATCTTGAGCGATTGGCGGCGGTTGTTCCAAGCGATCGGTCGCCATCGCGGAAACGCGATCGAAAAACAAGTACTGGACATCCTCTCGTATGAGGGTCGGACTGCCTTACATCGTTGCTATTCGGCCGTTTGGAGCCTGCTGCTCGGCGCGCTGGGTAATCAGTATACGATGACCGATGAATCGTACATCTTTCACCAGTTTTGGCATCTCGACCACTGTCGGGAATCCGATCATGGAGATCAGGCATATTTCCATCTCTTCCATGGCCATGTATTTGGCCTTCATCCGGCCTGCGGCCCGTTGCTGATGACACAATGTGGCGGCGAACTGTTCGCGGAGTGGTTGTGGGAAGGGACACTGCAGTCCTACCATCGAATGCTCCACGCCCTGGCAGTTGCCGTTGGTTACTATGCCGATCAACACAACATCGCGCAGTTGCTGCGGCAGGGCGCAGACTCCACCGAGTCGTTCGGAGACATGGTTGCCGTCGAGGAGCAAGAGGCGGCACGACGGCGAGGACAGCGGCCACGACATATTCCTGACGAATAGTAGTAATAGTCGCCTGCGATTAGCCGAGCTTGCCTAGGCCGAACTTGTCTAGGCCGCAATGGCCGCGATCTCTGGTACTCCCGGTCAGGGGCCAACCCTCGCGCCTGCCAGCGGGCATCTACTGTCTACCCGCGCCGTCCGGATTGGCAAAGCCCAATCGCTGTTCTCCGATTTGAGATCGGGGGCCAGTTTGCAACGACTTGGTGTCTTGGCGCGCAAATGCCTAGTCCTTAGTCGGCAGTGGTTGCCGATCGCTGGATTAGCAGTCGCGACCGAATTCGCCCATGCTAATCAGCCAACTTATGATCCAGCCTGGATTCCCCAGAGAGTAGATCAGCCGTTCCGCCCGAAACGTTCGCCACTTGGCACACAACCAGCGGCGAGCAGGGATGCTCCTTGGGAGATCCCATAGAGCACGCGGGACATCCGGAGTTCTGATCTCTTAGGTCTGGCTGGCCAAGTTCATCGCCTCGTGCATTGCCGCCGAAGATGCGGAGCGCACGGGCGAAGGAGGTTATGAGATGATCGAGCGCTCGTTTGACTTCAGTAAGCCGCACCCGTATTACCGGTACGGTCGTATGTCGGATGAAAAACAAAACCCTCGTTCGCCGGAACAACAATTTGACACGATCGAAACGACAAAGTCACGGTGCGGATATGACCACTGGGTTTACCGCGGGGATTATCGCGATGATGGTCGCTCCGGACGTTTTGTTCACAAAAGGCGGCCCGGTTTCAGCCAACTCTTGGAAGATATCCAGACTGGGCGCATCAAGCCCGGAAGCGTGATCCTGGTTGACACGATCGAACGTTGGGGACGCGCTAAAAAAATGAAGGCGATCCGCGACGAACTCTTTAGGAAGTACGGCATTGTAGTTCTCGTTGCCAATAACAACTTCGCCGATCCCACCAACGCGACCGGTGAGATCGTTGCATGTGTCGAGGACATGCGGGCGTGGAGCGAGAACGTAAAGAAGGCTCATGACGTTCTGCGTGGAAAAATCGATGCCGCGAGGCAAAAGAGGTGGCCGGGAGGGCCGCCTCCCGTTGGCTACAAAGTGAAAGTCCAACAGGAGACCCGCTCAATACGGAGCGGCCGCGAGATCGTCAATCATTACTCGGTACTCGTACCCAATCCGAAGAACAAGAAGCTTCCCCAGCGCATCTTCGCACTTGCGTACGAGCATGGCTGGGGTCCTGATCGCATTACCAAGACCCTGAACCTCGACAAGGATCTGGTTGCGAGTTTCGGCAAAATGTCGCGCGCCACTGTTGCCTACGTCATGGACAATCCGATTTACGGTGGCACATTGCGGTATAATCGCCATGCCACTGACGTTGATGATGATTGTTATATTAGCCAATCCAACGCCGACGATGAAGTCGTCTACGTTGACGACTTCTGCAAGGCCATTGTCGAGAAGAAGATCGTGCAACAGGTTCGCGCCGACATGAAACGCCGTAGAGACACGCGCGGCGCCGTCAGTGAAGCAAAGACGTGCGCCGACGACGACGTTGTGCTCCTCGGTTGTGGCGTGAGCGTCAAGTATCCGCTCGCTGGACTTGTCCGCTGCGGATGCTGCGGTGCAGCGATGCGTGCCATTGCCTCCGGCGCGCAAGACGACACGGCTGCATCCTACTATTACTGGCGTTGCCCGAACACATCGGACGGTCGATGCCAAAACACGGAATATTTACGCGGACCATGGCTGTGGGAAGAGGTTTGTCGCTCGATCAACCAGGAACTGTTTCCCGGGTTCAATACCGCCGATGGCCCTCCGCCCGATGCGGTAGAGGCACTATGCGAGGAGGTCCGCCATGCCCTCACCTCTCGACACAACCGTGCGCAAGTCGAACGACCGCAGAAAGAGGTCGAACTGGTGGAGATTGAAAACCAATTGGCCGGCTGGCGAACGTCGCTTTCCAATCCGCAACTCTCCTCGGTGTTGCGCCAAGACATCGAGGCCGACTATGAGCGGACCGCCGCCCGCAAAGTTGCGCTTGAAGGTGAACTCGAAACGCTGGGAACCAGCATCGCTCACATCGAAGCAAGTGTAACGCCGGCGATAGTGGTCGATAAGATTCGCCGCCTCGCAGATGTACTGGCCGACACGAACGCCGCTGACTTGAACGTGGAATTAAGTTATCACATCGAGTCCATCAAGGTATTCCCGCAGGGCCGCGTGACGATCCACTTTAACCGGCTTGGCGTACTGGCTGGTAGTGCCTATAAACTCTATGAGGCCAAGGAGCAAATCGAAGTGTTGCCCGGCTCGGACCTATTCCGGATTAAGCCCCGCGCCCTTTCTCGACGCAAAACGACTGGCGCACTTGGCCAAAGCCCGCTGGCGCGTCCTACCGGGATGATGCAGGAGGTGGCGGTGCCCGAGAAATGGTCTAACGTGGTTTCGCTTCAGCAGCCTCCGATTGTTTATCCCTACCAGGAGCACGCCCACGCTATTGCGATGCGTCGACTGCAAGGGGCTACGCACGCAGTGTTGTGCGAAGAATTCAATATGACGCCCGCGACGGTTCGCAAGAGCCTTAAGTATGCCAAAGACGTTTTGGGCGTTGACTTGTCGGGGCTTGCAAACAAAATGGCTCGCGCTAACTGGGCTGAAGTCAATGCAAGCGAGGTCGCCCGTCGCAAGGCATTGGGCATGAGCACCGTCGAGCTTGCCGAGTACTTTGGGAAGAGTGATACCACCATCCGCACGGCTCTCCAGCACGCTGAGAAGAGTGCTCATCGATCGCGCGGATAACTGTTTGCCGCAGATCTTGGTGTTGCGACCGAGAATGCCTTGAATCGCAACTAAACAAGGCCCGTAGGGGAAAGTGATTCTATCACGCCCCTACGGGCCTTACCTTTGCGCCCCTGCCACTCCTCGATTGACTGCCCATTGGCGTATCAATCAACTGGACCTAGCGATCTACAATCGCCGCAAACACGGTGGAGCAAGCTAAAGAATCGACGAACCCATAGAAATAACGCTTAGCACTTCCACGTCGGTCGTCGGCGCGGACGAGGGCGACACCTATTAGCGAAAGATTCTGAAAGAACCGGTTGGGCCGCTTGCGGGCGGTCCAACTGGCTTTTTAGCGCGCAAATGCCAACGTCATGCCAGACGACTTGTGGTCGCAGGTGTGGGTGTTTGCGCCTCCTAGTAACCTTTTATAGGAGGTACGCATGCCTACTCGCAGACGGCTCTCGACCATTTCGGCATCCGTGGACGTCCGTGGCAACAATCTAACTCAGATTGCTCCGACTGCAAACTCAGGCCCGCCGAATCGGTCCGCCGAACATTTGTTCCGGTTGGCGGAGTTGGTTGCCAGTGGTGAACTGGTTCTACCAGTCGATCTGCCTTCAGATCAGCTCGACCAGCTTGTCCGACAAGTGCGAACGCGCCGCCGTCGCAGACTGGTTAGGTACATCGCTCGCGCAATCGCCACAGACATCCATCGCTCGCGCGAAAGTGGAAAGTGAGGATAGCAGAATGTTGAGACGAGTTTTTGATCCGTTGTTGCAATACCGAGTCGTACTCTATTTGAGGATGAGCAGCGATCTCCAAAACAAGCGTAGCCCAGAACAACAGGAGGCCGAGATCAGCAAGCGGCTCAAGGCTCTCGGCTATCATTGGGTGATCGTCAAGGTATATCGGGACGACGCCAAGAGCGGGCGCACGCTACGCAACCGCCCCGCCTATCTCAAAATGATGCAGGATATCAAGTCCGGAGAGTTGCAGGTTGACTTAATCCTCGTCGATACTTTGGAGCGGTTCGGTCGGGTCGATGAATTGCCCATGATCCGCAAGCGCCTGTTCGAACGTCAGGGCGTCTTGGTCTTAACGGCGGATTCAAACTTCGCCGATCCGAACACGCCGCAGGGGCGGGCGCTGGGGATGGTTGAGTCGATGCGAGCTACCGAGCATGGACGCATCCTTGGCCATAACGTCTTGAGGGGAAAACGGGACACGGCTCAGTTGAAGCATTGGCCAGGCGGACCGGCTCCATTTGGCTACATGCTCAAATCGATCATGAAAATCGAAAAGGGCCGTGAAGTGGTTGACTACAGTGTTCTCGTCCCGAATCCTGAGACTTCCTGGATCGTCAAGCTGGTCTTTCGGGAAGCGGACGAACAGGCATGGGGGACGACCCGCTTGGCTCGCTTCTTGATGAACAACAAGGACATTCCGGAAGAGCTCAAGCCGTTTCATCCGGCGAGTATCGGATATATGCTGGACAACACCATCTATTATGGCACGCTCCGCTGGGAGAAGAACGCCACGGGAGTTGTTGACGACATGCGCGTCGTTGAGCCAAATGCGGATGAGGACGTGCTATTTGTGCCTGACTTCTGCGAGCCACTCGTCGATCGAGATGCTTGGAATCGTGTCCAGTCACTACGTGAAGCTCGCCGCCGTCCAAGTAGTGATGACAACGGCGGAAAGCAGATTGCCCCACCTGCGCCGGGGCTGGCGCTCAACTATCTGCTAAGTGGTCTCGTGTTCTGCGCAGAATGCGGTTACAGAATGACCGCCAGCTCGACGGCCGAATACGTCGACAAGCAGGGGACTACCAAACGATACACATCGTACGTTTGTTCGCGGTATCGTGCCGGTTCCTGTACCAATGGCACGAGCGTGCCGGAGCAGTGGCTGCGCGAAGTTGTCGTGCAGAAAGTCTGCGAACGGCTTTTTCCGTTGTCCAGGTAGTTCAATATCTTGGCGGTGGTGTCCACCTGGGCGCCGCCGCCCATTTTATAGATTGGAGGTGACTAGCATGGTCGACAAATTAACTGCTCTTCCCTGGCTTCACGATCTCATGAACCAAGTTCGCGAGCGTCTTGCAGAACTTCAGACACAACAGTGTGAGCTGCGCCCTGACTTGCAACACGAGTATCAGCAACTCGAGGCATACTCAAAGGGATGGGGGGCGTCGCTTGCCAATCCTGATCTAGCGACTGCATTGCGCCGGAGCATCGAAGCAGAGTATGGCAACGCACTCGAACGCATGGAAGAAATCGAGGCGTCACTTGTCGCGCAAGATGCGCCAGCCGATCATGCTGATACGGTTGTCGATCCCGATGAGGTGCTAGTCCGGCTCCAGTCGCTGGCAGACGTTCTTTCCGACAACCATCCGACGCTCGGCAATTTGGAGTTCTCACTCCACATCGACAAGATCATTTGTTCTCCCGATGGAGGAGTCGTCTTGAGAACCTGCAAGCTAGGCGGTTTAACTGGTGTGGCCGAACTGATGGTGGAGGAAAGCGAAACTGTCGGCGCATCGAATGGAGACAATCCGTCGGCGCAAACTGCGACGCCTCGCCGCCGGGGACGCCCCCGTCTCGGCGATGCTGACGATGACCGGGACGAACTTCGCGCATTGGCCGAGTTCGCGACCGATACGAATCGTTTTTCCGGCTTGCCAGAAGATTGGTTCTGGCATGACGAGTTTGTCATCCCGGAAAAGATCTGGCCGTTTCAGGAAATGGCTATCGCGGTGGCCGAGGACCGGCTAACCGGACTTACTCACGAGGAACTTGCCGAGAAACACAATGTGACTGTTCCCACGATTCGCAAGGCTTTGATGCACGCCGCGGCAATCGACGAGCGGTTTCTTAAAATGCCGAAGAAGATGGCGCGTCCCCGCTGGCACGAAGACCATGCGGCTGAAGTCGTAGCGATCAAGGAATCCGAAGGCTTGAGCACCCAGCAGCTTGCGGAACTCCTCGGCAAAAGCGACACGACGATCCGCGCCGCACTAAAATATGCCCAAGAGCAGGAAGAGCGCGACACAGTAAATTAGGCCATGATTGTTCGCTTCTCAAATTGCTTCCGCCGGGCTGCCCTAACGGGCAGCCCGGCCGGGTCGTCTTGTCTTTACTGACGGGAGACTGGCGTACGTCCGACTCGGGAGGACCAACGCGTTATTTAGAGACTGGGGCAGTC
>JBGTJT010000377.1:0-2905 GCA_041744995.1 Pirellulales bacterium
TCTTGCCCCGGCGAATGATAGCAACCGGGGCAAGATGCCCCGGCCACGCTGAAGGAGACTTTTACCCGATGCGATTGTCTTTCACGTTCGCTTTGCTGTTGCTATGGGCGTCTCCGCTGCTTGCCGCGGAAGACACTGCCAGGGTCGACTTTGATACTGAGGTCAAGCCAATCCTCAAGGCCCATTGCTACGAATGCCATGGACCGGAGGGCGACGACGGCGGCCTGCGATGGGACTCCAAGCTCAACGCCTTCCGCGGCGGCGATTCCGGCCTGCCTGCGGTGACGCCGCATAAAGTGGCCGAAAGCGAACTGATCCGCCGGCTCACGACCGACGACGATTCCGAGCGGATGCCGCCCGACGGCGAAGGAGAGCCGTTGGACGACGGACAAGTCGCGCTGTTGCAACGCTGGATCGAACAGGGCGCCGCCTGGCCGGCCGAACAGGTTGAGCAGAAGAAGCACTGGGCCTACGTGGCGCCTGCCCGCCCGGAATTGCCGCCGATAACGCAAGTGGACTGGACACGGAACGAGATTGACCACTTTATTCTTGCCAAGCTGGAAGACGCCGGACTCGAGCCAAATCCGGCGGCGGATCGAGCACGGTTGTTACGGCGGCTGTCGCTCGATCTGATCGGCCTGCCGCCGACGCCGGATGAGGTATCTGCCTTTGTGGCGGATAAATCTCCCGACGCTTATGAACGAGTGGTCGATCGATTGCTCGCCTCCCCTCGCTACGGCGAACGCTGGGCGCAGCGGTGGCTCGATCTGGCTCGCTACGCCGACAGCAACGGATTTCAGCGCGACGGCTTCCGCACCGTTTGGGCGTACCGCGACTATGTGATTAACAGCTTCAACGACGACAAGCCGTTCAATCAGTTCATTGTTGAGCAACTGGCGGGCGATCTGCTGCCGCAGCCGACATCGGAGCAGCTCGTCGCCACCGGTTTTCATCGCGGGACCACCGTGAACGTCGAGGCGGGCGTCAATCAGGAAGAAAACCGCGTGAACCAGGTAATGGATCGCGTCAACGTCACCGGCACGGTTTTTCTCGGCACCACGCTGGAGTGCGCCCAGTGCCACAATCACAAGTACGATCCCATTACGCAGCGCGAATACTACGAAATGTATGCGTACTTCAACAACACGCCGATCGAAACCAAGTTCCGCAACGAAGATGCAGCCTCGCTCGATTTTGTCGAGGCCCCGGCGATCTCGGTCCCACTTCCTGGCGAACAGGCGGGCGAGAGAGAAGCCCTGCAAACCGAATATGAACAACTCAAGGCCGAGTGGCAGCAAGAGCGCGAAGCCGCGCGGAAGCTGTTCACCGCCTGGGAAGCCGAGCAAACCGTGCAACTCGCCGGCGACGCCTGGAAATTGATCGAGGTCAAAGATTTTGCCGCGGTGGAGCAGGTCCAACACGAACTGCTGGCGGACGGCTCGATCCTTATCTCCGGTCCGAATCCCGACAAGAATGCGTTCACGGTGACCGCCGAAGTGGCTGTCGATCGGATCGCGGCGATCAAGCTCGAGGCGCTCACGCACAAGTCGCTGCCTGGCAACGGACCCGGCCGCAAGAGCGACACGAATCCCAATTTCGTGCTCACCCATTTCACCGTTTCCGCGAGCAACGACGACGACGCGGAGCGCGACCTCGTCATGCACGAGGCCCAAGCCGACTACTTCGCGGCGAATTTCCATCCCGCTCGATCGCTCGACGCGAATGATCAGAATGGTTGGGCGATCCACAGCGAATTCGGCAAGCCCCACTGGGCAACCTTTCTGGTTAAGGAGCCGCTCGCAACCGAAGGCAAAACGACCCTGACCTTCCGACTGGTGCAGAATTATGGCGAACGGCGAACCTTGGGTCGCTTTCGCCTCTGGGTCAACGAGTCGACCGCCGCCAGCGCCAAGCATCCGCCACACGTTGTCGAGGTGCTCCGCATTCCAGCCGAAATGCGTACCGAAGCGCAGCGCAACGGCCTATTGGAGTACTACCTGCAAACCAAACCCGCCTTGCAGGAAATGCAGGACCGCATGGCCAAGATGGAAGAGAAGTTGGAGACTTTGCCAGGCGCCGTCACGCTGGTCATGCGCGAGCTGGACAGCCCGCGGATGACCAATCTGCTGCGGCGCGGCAGTTTTGAGAACAAGGGGATCGAGGTTACCCCCGGCGTACTCGAGGCCCTTCATCCACTGCCCAGCGACGCGCCGGCCAATCGGTTGGGTTTGGCCCGGTGGATCACCGCCGACGACAATCCGCTGTTTGCCCGGGTGACGGTCAATCGCTGGTGGGCAGCGTTGTTTGGCGATGGCTTGGTAGCCACCGAAGAAGATTTCGGCACGCAAGGCGACCGGCCGACGCATCCGGAGTTGCTCAACTGGCTGGCGGTCGAGTTTCGCGAGCACGATTACTCGATGAAGCACCTCCACAAAAAGCTGGTGATGAGCGCCACCTATCGGCAGTCCTCCGCCCATCGCGAGGAGCTGCGTGAGCGCGATCCGCTCAACAAGCTCTACGCGCGCGGGCCACGAATGCGTCTGCCGGCGGAGATCATTCGAGACAACGCGCTGGCCGTCAGCGGCCTGCTGCACCATGAATTGGGTGGACCGCCCGTGAAGCCTCCGCAACCGGCGAAGATTTGGCGAGTGACCGGCCAGGTCGATAACACGTACAAGGTCTCTGAAGGCACCGACCGCTACCGGCGGGGCGTGTACGTGATTTGGCGCCGCAGCGCGCCGTACCCCAGCTTTGTGAATTTCGACGCGCCGGACCGATCCAGTTGCGTGGTCGAACGCCCCCAGACGAACACGCCGCTGCAAGCGCTGACGTTGCTCAACGACGAAGTCTACGTCGAAGCGGCGATGGCCCTGGCGGCTCGCCTGCTGGTCGACTTGCCCGATGC
>JBGTJT010000378.1:0-5276 GCA_041744995.1 Pirellulales bacterium
ACACCTTGGAAGTGTCGACGCCTTCGCCCCAAGCGGCCCAGCGAGCCATCTCGAGGATCTGCATCGAGGCGATCGATTCGTTGCGGCGGATCGACTCGATGCGATACCGCGGCCCCGCCAGGTTCCGCCAGAAGGCGTCGGATAGGTAGACAAAGATCGTTTCCTTCCGATCCACGGGCATCTTATCGCGGGCATAGATAAAGTCGGGCGACTGCGCAAGCGAACGTTCGCCCGCCCCCGCCTGCAGAAATCGCTCGGCGATGTACCGCGAGGTGGTGACCAGATGATAATTGCCATCGACGATGTAGAACGAGCGCAGACGATTATCAGGCGTGTGAATGAAAGATACCTTCTTGCCGCCGATCTCGATCGTCTCCTCCACGGCGTCTTCGTACCGCGCCTTCGCCTCCTGACGCTGACCATTGAGGTTATTGGCCAGCAGGAAATTGTTGCGGGCCTCGAACAGGATGCCCATCGCTGGGCCTTCGCGGAAGAACATGTCCGTGCCGATAACCGCCACGTCGGTGATCAGCGTACCGCCGAGCATCCGCGAGAGAGCGGTTTCCTTGAGTCCCAATTGATCCTGAGACTTGCCGTTGGTGTTCAAATCGAGACTGCGATGCGAGATCATCTTCGCCAAGTCGCCGCCGAATTCCTCCAGCGTCGTTTGCATCCAGACGTAGTTGGCGTAGTCGCCCGTGCGAATGTAGAAACACTCCTCCGGCACGTGGTGGGCCAGCGGTTCGATCTGCACGTCTCCCTCGACGGCCGGCACTTCGGCCGCGGGGATCGCCACGTCGACGGGCAAGGGATTCTCGCCCTCTGCATCTCGCTGGGCCGTTCCGGCCATCACGGCGCGGATCATCCGTTCCTGGTTCGCCTCGGTTCCCAGCAACAGACCAATGTTCTCGCCTAGGTTCATATCGAGCAACCGAGGCCGATCTTCGCGTATCGGCAGTCGCAGTCGCCGTGAAAGCATTTCGGTGAGATAGGCGTCGGCAATGGTGGGAAATTCGCCGTCGCGACGATGCAGCTCCGCCGTATTGAGATACTCGCGCCACCAAGAAGCCAATTCGAGGTTGCCGCGAGCGCGACGCTGCGGTCGAATCTGCACGCGGACCGGCTCGGGCGTATAGACCGTCACATCCAGCGGCTCACTGCCTTGGAACAGAAAGTACACGGTCATGCCGTTGGGTTGAATGAATTGCCGCACCAATTCGCGCATCGGTCCAGCGGCGAAGGTGGGATAGAAAACGCGGCCGTTGGCTTCCTCGATGCCAATATCGGGATTGGTGTGCGGATTGGCGATCGGCGTGGGGCCGAAGCGCACAATCACCCGGCCGATACCGAACGGCTCGCCGGTAACCGCCTCGCCGCGAACCAGTTGGGCGGAGGCGTCTTGCACGTGCAACAGGGAAACTAGCAGCGCTGCCGCGGCAGCGAATAAAATTCTCGTGCGAACCATATGGGAAACCTTTCAAGGATTGCCTCTTCACTCCATTGCACGTCGGCACACGCAGCCGACGTGACTTCCATGTTACCTTGCCAGCCGCCCGCTGTCCGCCACACTCGCAGACGTTTCCGCATGAAAAGCCCTGGTTCATCAAGAAATACTGTTGCTTCACCCGCTAGCAAAACAAACCCGCGACGGCCAAAATGTGATCCACCCGTAGTCCAACCCTCACGCCTCACGCCTCAAGCCTCAAGTAACATGCGCGCCGAAATAATCGCCATTGGCGACGAAATGACCTCCGGGCAACGGCTCGACACCAACAGCCAATGGCTCAGCCAGCAATTGGGCGACTTGGGCATACCCGTGGCGTTTCATACGACGGTGGCAGACAAGATGACCGATATCGTGAGCGTTTTTCAGGCAGCGCTCGCTCGGGCCGAGATCATCATCATCACGGGAGGTCTGGGGCCGACGGCCGACGATCTGACTCGCGATGGGTTGGCCGCGGCGACCGGCAGGGCACTGGAGTTGAACGAGCAAGCACTGGCGCACATCGAGCAGCTATTCGCCCGCCGCCAACGCGAAATGCCGCAACGCAACCGCCTGCAGGCGATGTTTCCGGCGGGCAGTGAGGAGATTTCTAATCCGGGGGGCACAGCGCCGGGCATCTTCCTGACCGCCGCCCGCGTGGAACTCGATGCGGCGGCCGGCTTGGTCCACCTGTTCGCCCTGCCTGGCGTACCGGCCGAGATGAAAACGATGTGGCGCGATTCGGTCGTTGGTAAGCTGAATGAACTCGGCGCAGCTTCGCGGGTGATTCGACACCGCGTAATCAAGTGCTTTGGCGTGGGCGAGAGCCGCATGGAGGAGTTGCTGCCGGAGTTGATCGCCCGCGACCGCGAGCCGCTGGTTGGCATCACGGTCCACGCGGCGACCATTTCGTTGCGGATCACCGCCAGCGGGGCGGATACCGCAGCGGCACTTGTGGCCATGGAGCCGACGGCAGCCGAGATTTATGATGCGGTTGGGGCGCTCGCCTTTGGCGAGGGGGACGACGAATTGGAACATGCCGTGGCGCGGCTGCTGGCAACACGGAAGCAGACTCTCGCCACGGCGGAAAGCGGCACCTGCGGGCGGATTGCCCAGTGGCTTAGTGAGGTGCCGGACTCGGAGGATGTCTTTCGAGGCGGCATGGTGGCGGCGGCGACGGGGCGATTCGCCAGCGACGACGACGCCCGACGGCAAGTCGCCGAAGGGGGTGCCCGTGCGGTGCGGCAGCAGTTCGGCGCCGACTACGGCCTGGCGGTCAGTCCTCTGCCGCTTGCGGCCGGCGATGATAGGCCGGAGCTTTTCTACTATTCGCTCGCCACGCCGGACGAGGTCATCACACGGAGTTCAACCACTGCGGGCCATCCGGCCATTCTCAAGGATCGGGCCGCCAAACAGGCACTGAACCTGCTGCGACTAACGCTCATGGGGAGCCAAGACGGCGCTAATTTTTAACCAGTCAGCGCCGGTTTCCGAGCTAAATTTGGCGAACGGGGCAGGCGTCCCAGTGCTTGAATATCCGGGCTAGAAGCCCTGGGACGGGCGTCCCGTCCCAGGGGATTCGGTTTCGGCCTGAAGCAGTCTATTCCGCGTCTGCGGACAAAGCCGCAATCTTGGTGGCGGTCTTGGCGGGACCGACGGTAACCATCACCTTCATGCCGGCTTTAAGATCGGTAATGTCCGCCTCTTCGCCGTCGAGCGTTACGTCGCATTCCTGCGAGACGGTGAACGTTTCCATCTGGCCTTCCGCAACCGTTACCGTGATCTGTTCTTCCGTAACGGTGTGAATCGTGCCGTCAACGGTTGCCGCATCGTCCGCGGCAATCGCGCCAGTGGTGGTCATCAACAGCAGCGCAACAGCAATACTTGCCAATCCAAAAAATACACGAGCCATGGTTACCTCTCCCATACAAAAGTTGTCATACACACCGCAGGCGACACGCTCAACGGCCAAGGGCATATCAGCACTTTTCGTGCCGCTGCTACAGGTGCCGACCGGTTCCTGGGTGCTCCGGTGCTCCGGAATGGGAACAGCGTAGAATGGGGCTTATATACCGTCCATAAAGCTTGAATTACCGTTACAGAGGCCGAAATGGGGTGCAAACCTCGCCGCAGTCGGCGCTTCTCGGCTTCGCGGGCGAGAGTCAGACAATTTGCCATGGTTGGAAGTCGAGCATCTGGACTGTTCTTAGGCAAGCCTGCTGACCGCTTGCAGTTCAACGTCAGGCGGTTACGTTAAAGGCATTGCAGCGTTTCAATAAACCGTAGGCGAGATCGACCTTGGCCAAAGCAACCGAGAACAGAATTTACATCATCGGCATGGGGGACGACGGCTGGGACGGCCTGACCAATGCCGCCCGTAAGATCGTTTCCCAGGCGGAATTGCTTGTCGGTGACGATTCCACCATCGGCCGCGTGCCCGATTTGGCCGCCGAGCGCCTCATCGTCGGCGGCGACCTCGATGCGCTGGTGGAACGACTCCGCAAGGAGCAGCATCGGCAAGTCGTGGTGCTGGCATCGGGCGATCCGTTGTTCTATGGCGTGGCGCGATTCCTCTGCGATGCGCTCGGCAAGGATCGCTTCGAGGTGCTGCCGCATGTCAGCAGCATGCAGATGGCCTTTGCCCGCGTTAAGGAAAGCTGGGAAGACGCCTATCTCACAAGCCTCGCCACGCACAGCCTCGCCGACGTGGTCGAGCGCGTGCGGATCGCCGAGCGGGTCGGGCTGTTTACCACCGAGGAGAACACGCCCGGTCGCGTCGCGGCGGCGTTACTGGAACGCGGTATAACCTATTATTCGGCGTATGTTTGCGAGAATCTCGGCTCGCCCGATGAACGCGTCACGCAAGGTGAATTGGCCGATCTGGTCGAGATGCAGTTCTCGCCGCTGAACGTGATGATCCTCATTCGCGATCCCAATGCACCCGATCGGCCGAGTAACGCGGCGGGACGGCGGCTGTTTGGCAATCCGGACGATTCGTTTCTGCAATCAACTCCCAAGACCGGCTTGTTGACCCCGGCCGAAGTCCGCTGTCTGGCGTTGTCCGAGATGGACCTCGGCGCAACCAGCGTAGTGTGGGACATCGGCGCGGGCAGCGGCTCGGTGGCGGTGGAGGCCGCCGGGCTGGCCAAGGCCGGTATCGTGTACGCGCTGGAAATGGACACCGAGGACTACGAACTGATCAAGCAGAACGCAGCCAAATTCGCCGTCGGCAATCTGCGGCCGGTGTTGGGTCGCGCGCCGGAGGCGTTCGCCGACTTCGCGGATCCGGATGCGGTCTTCGTCGGCGGCACGGGCCGCGACGCGGCGGACATCGTCGAACAGGCGTATCAGCGGCTCAAGCCGGGCGGGCGGCTGGTTACCAATGCCGCCAGCATCGACAGCGTCAGCGATGTGCATCGCACGCTGAATGAACTCAACGGCAACGTGAAGGTGCTAATGATCAACCTCGCCCGCGGCACGTTTCAACTAGAACGCGTCCGCTTCGACGCCCTGAATCCCAGCTTTTTGCTCTCAGTAGTGAAGAGGCGTGAGGCTTGAGGCGTGAGTGTTATCCTCAAATCTGAAATCTGAAATCCGAAATCCGAAATCATGCCCGACCATCCCCAGCTCGACGTGATCGCAGTCGGCGCGCATCCCGACGACGTCGAGATCGCTTGCGGCGGCACGTTGGCCAAGCTGGTCGATCAGGGCTACCAGGTGGGGATCATCGACCTGACCGACGGCGAGCCGACGCCGCGCTCCAGCGGGCCGGCCGAGCGGCTCGAAGAGGCAC
>JBGTJT010000379.1:0-8765 GCA_041744995.1 Pirellulales bacterium
GGGCGGCCAACACCGCTCGATCGCTGAGCACCGCCCACATCGGCTGGCCGCGGTCGAGCGCCGCGGCGATCAGTTTCTTGACCGCGCCGCCGCCGATGCCGCGGGCAGGCGTGTTGATGATCCGCCGCAACGGCACGTCGTCGTCTTCGCTGGCCAGCAGCTTGACGTAGGCCAACACGTCACGAATCTCGCGGCGGTCGAAGAACGACATCCCGCCGACCAGCACGTAGGGCACCTTCGCCTTCCGCAGCGCCTGCTCGAAAGGACGCGGTTGCTCGTTAGTGCGAAACAAGATTGCGAACTGGTCGTAGGTGAGGTTCAGTTCTTCGGCCCGCAATTTGATATCGTTGACAACCTGCTCGGCTTCCTGCTCCTCGTCGGGAAATTGCGAGATGCGCGGCTTGGCCCCGCCGTCACGATACGCCCGCAGCACTTTTCCGTGACGCGTTTTATTGAAGGCGATCAGCGTGTTGGCGAATTCCAGGATCGGCGCGCGGGAACGATAGTTGTCTTCCAGACGGACGACCTTCGCCTCGGGCCAGTCGACCTTGAATCGCAGGATGTGCGCTACCTCGGCGCCCCGCCAGCCATAGATCGACTGATCGTCGTCGCCGACCACGCACAGGTTGCGATGCCCGGCGGCCAGCGCCTTGACGATGCGGTACTGGCTGCCGTTTGTGTCCTGGTACTCGTCGACCAACAGGTGATCGAAGCGGCCCGCCTCGGCCCGGCGGACGTCGACGAACCGGGCCAGCAGCTCTTCGGTGCAGAGCAACAGGTCGTCGAAGTCGACGGCCCCGGCTTGCTTGAGCGCCTTCTGATACCGCCGGTAGCCGGCCGCCGCCAGATGTTCCTTGTCGCTGCCGGCGTGCAGTTGAGCTTCGTCCGGCCGCACGCTGCGCGATTTCCAGTTGCCGATAAAATAGAGCAAGTCGCCCGGTTTAAGCGACTCGCTCGGCACGCGAATCTCTCGCAACACCTGCCGCGCGATGCTCTCCTGGTCGCCCCGATCGTAGATCGGAAAATTCTTCGGATACCCCAGCCGGTCGATATGCCGACGCAGAACGCGAACGCAGAGCGAGTGGAAGGTGCTGATCTCGGGCTTTGCCTTCAGCCGCTTGCCGAGCAAGGCGGCGGACCGCTGCTGCATTTCCTTGGCCGCCTTATTGGTGAAGGTGACCGCCAGAATGCGTTCGGGCTTGGTTTTGCAGCGGATTAGCTCGGCGATGCGATAGGTGACCACCCGGGTCTTGCCGGTACCGGCGCCGGCCAGCACCAGCATCGGTCCGGCGAGCGTGGTGACCGCTTCGAGCTGCGGGGGATTCAAATCGCTGTGGCGAGCCATTACGCGTCCTTGCCGAATGGTATGCAAACCACCGATGGTACCTGCCAAACGGCCCCGGCGGTAGGCAGTCGGCAGAACGCCTTGACCGAATCCGCCTAAAGCTTCTATATTGCAAGTGTTACGGCTACTAGCTCACCGTCAACGGCAGCGCCGCGCGGTGGCGCTGAGCTTGTTTCTTGAGTTCGCAGTGCGTCGTCGGTTTGACGCTGTGCGGACTTCGGCCCCCTTCTCCTCCCAGGGGAGAAGGGCAACCCATCACCCAGCTTCGAAATCGAGATCGCCATGAAATCGGAACGTCGACATGAATTGCAGCAGAACGAACTGGCCCAACGTCTGGAGGTGTGGGTAGCGGCGGTTAAGCCGTATGCATCGTGGGTTGTGGGCGGGGTGATCGTGGGGCTGCTGATTGCCCTGGTCATCACGTTTCAGCGGGGCGAATCGCAGGCGGAACGGGACGCCAACTGGAACGAGTTCTACACGGCCGAGGCCACCAACGATACCGAAATGCTCAAGGAACTGGCCGCCCGCCACGCCGGCAGGCCGCTGGGCGAAATCACCAGTTTGACCTTGGCCGATTACCACTTGCGAGAAGGGGCGCGGCAGGCGCAGCAGAACCGGGGCGAGGCGCAAAAGAAGTTTGACGAGGCGATCTCGAACTACCTTTCGGTGGCCGATTCGGCCCGCGACCCGATGCTCAAGAATCGCGCCCTGTTCGGTCAAGCCCAAGCATTGGAGTGGAAGATGCAGCTCGCCAAGGCGCGCGAGGTGTACGAGCAAGTGGAAGGCCCGCTCAAGCTGCAAGCCCAACAGCGGCTGGCCACGTTGCGGCAGCCGGCCACCGCTAAGTTCTATGACGTCTACGCCTCGCACACGCCGCGATTGCCCATCGATCCGACGCGGCTGTCGCCGAACTTCGAATACTCCGAAGAGGACAACGGCGATTTCGACCTGCTTGGTCCGCTCGACCCGAACAAGTTTGGGCCGGCCGATCGCGACGGCGAGGATTTGCTGCAAGACTTGGCACCGCTGACAGACGGGCTGGAGCCACTCGGTGACGGTGCAACTGATCCGCTCGGTGATGATGCGAGCGATCCGCTCGGTGACGATGCGAGCGATCCGCTCGGTGACGATGCGAGCGATCCGCCGGCCGATCTGGAGCCGGCAACCGACGACGCCGTCGAGGACGGAGCGAGCGAGGACGGAGCGAGCGAGGACGGAAGCAGCGGGAGGCTTGAGGCGGGAGGCGGGAGGCAGGAGGCCGCTGCCGACGAAGGTTCGAGCGAGGACGGAAACCCTGACGTGGAGGAAGAGGTCGAACTGGACGAAGTCGACTTAGACGAAGGCCCGTCCGAATCGGCCGAAGAAGAAACGTCTCCGCAACCGGCCGAGTAATCGCACCGGTATCGATGGGCGGCCGTTATCTCGCCCTGCCGCCCGTCTGCTCATTCGCTGGGCGTCTCGGCCAGCTTGGCGTCGAGCGCCTGCCGCAGGTTGCGGCGCGTGTCTCGAGAGTGGAAGATGTCGAACCACACAATCGTCCCGTCGGAGTCCAGCAGGTAGAGCCGCGGCACATAGTCGGTGGCGAACTTCAGGAAGGCTTCGCCGTCCGGATCGATCACCACCGGATAGCTGGCGCCGGCGCTGGCAACGGCTTCTCGGGCCTGCTCAGCGGCTGGGTCCGCGGCGGGGGCGACCAGGACCGAAACGATTTTCACCGGCTGATCGGCATACGGCGCCGCGAATTCATCCTGCAAGTCCTTCATCTGGACTTCGCTGTAAGGATTGCCGTGCTGCCAGAATTCCAAGATGGTCAGCCCTTGAAAGTCCGCACCAACCAATTCTTCCAACGTCGTCGTCGCCCCATCCAGGGTCGTGAACGTCATCGTCGGCGTCGGATCGCCGACGCGCAGTAGACAGGTCTCCAGGTGCTGCTCGCTCAGATACACCTCCGGCACGCCGGCGGGTTCCTCCGGGGGGTCGTCGACGTCGGCTTGTTCGGCCGGCGTTTGATCGTCATTTTCGCCAGGCTCGTCGCTGGCCGGCCGCTCGTCTTCCGGCGCAGTGACGTCCGGCGCCGGCGGTTTGTCGTCGGAATTGCAGCCGGCCGTTCCTAAGACCGCGGGCGTCCAAACAGCCATCGCCAAGACCCATGCCAGACGTTTCATTTCCGTTTCTCCATGTCGATGAACTACTTGACGATCTTAATGGCCAGTTCCCGCAATTGCTTGGCGTCGACGACGTTGGGCGCTTCGGTCATCAGGTCGGTCGCTCGCTGCGTCTTGGGGAAGGCAATGCAGTCGCGAATGTTGTCCAGTCCGGCGAACAACATCACCCAGCGGTCGATTCCCAAGGCGATTCCGCCATGCGGCGGCGCTCCGTATTTTAACGCATCCAGCAGAAAACCGAAGCGATTTTGTGCCTTCTCTTCGTCCACCCCCAGCAGATCGAAAGCTTGCTGCTGCACCACGGGGTCGTGAATACGAATGGTCCCGCCGGCCGCCTCCGAGCCGTTGATCACCAAGTCATACGCCTGGGCGCGGCACTTGCCGGGGTCGCTTTTCAGCAACGGCAGGTCTTCTTCCAGCGGCGCCGTGAAGGGATGATGCATGGCCGCCCAGCGGGCGCCCTCCTCGTGAACCTCCTCTGATTCGGCCGGGGCAAACATGGGGAACTGCACAACCCAGGAAAAATGCATCGATCCGGGTGCAACCAGCTTTAACTGTCGGGCCAGGCGGGTGCGCAAACCATTGAGCACCTTGCAGGTCACCTCGAACTGGTCGGCGGCGAACAGCAACAGGTCGCCCGGTTCGCCCTCCATCCGCTGCTTAATCTTGCTGAGCAAGGCGTCGTCGAAGTTCTTGGCAATTGGCGAAGCGAGCGCGCCGGCGGCGTCGACCTTGAACCAGGCCAGCCCTTTGGCGGCAAAGTCGTGCTGCACGTACTCAGTCAATTCGTCGATGCCCTTGCGCGAGTAGCTGTCCGCGGCGCCTTTGGCGTTGATGCCGCGGACGCGTCCGCCCGACTCGGCCACCGCCTTAAACACGCGAAACTCCGCTTCGGCGGCCAAATCGGTCAGATCGACGATTTCCATGCCGAACCGCAAGTCGGGCGCGTCGTGGCCAAACCGCTCCATCGCCTCGGCGTAAGTCATGCGCGGCAGAGGCAACGAAACGTCTCGCCCGAGCAGCTCCTTGGCCACGCGAGCGACCAGCCCGTCGATCATGTTCATCACATCGTCGGCGTCGACGAACGACATTTCCAGGTCAAGCTGGGTGAACTCCGGCTGGCGATCGGCGCGGAGATCTTCGTCGCGAAAGCAGCGGGCGACCTGCACATAGCGGTCGTAACCGGCGATCATCAAGATTTGCTTGTAAAGCTGCGGCGACTGCGGCAAGGCGTAGAACTCGCCGTGATGCACGCGGCTGGGTACAAGATAGTCGCGGGCGCCCTCGGGCGTGCTGCGACCGAGAATCGGTGTTTCGATCTCCAGGAAGTCCTGCTCGTCGAAGTAGTCGCGCATCGATTTGATCATGCGATGCCGCAAGGCCATCGTCCGCTGCATCGCCGGACGCCGCAGATCGAGATAACGATGCTTCAGCCGCAAGTCCTCACCCGGCACGTCGGCCAGGCCCGGCTGCACCGGCGGGACGAGCGATCGGTTGAGTATCTTGAGCGATCGGGCGCGGACCTCGATGTCGCCGGTGGGGAGCTTGTCGTTGTGCATGCCCTCCGGCCGCGAGGCGACCACGCCGGTCACTTCGACCACGTACTCGACGCGAAGTTGCTTCGATCGTTCGTTGACCTGATCGTCGCAATCGGGGGCGAACACCACCTGCGTTTTCCCGTAGCGGTCGCGCAGATCAAGAAACAGCCCCCGGCCGTGGTCCCGATAACTATCGACCCACCCGCACAGGGTGACCTCTTGCCCAATCTGTTCTGCGCGTAACTGGCCGCAGGTATGCGTGCGTAACAACTTCTCTGTCCTTATGTTCTGGCGCTTCGGCGAAGCGGACATTGTAGAGCAAGGCAGTTGCCCGCAAAAGATGGCAGCAACAGGTCGGCCCTGTTACAACGCCCGACCTACATTCTTGCTCACCAATCGATTATGTTGCTCAATATGAATGCCTCCCCCAGCGATAATGCGACCGGACTGCCCCGCAGCCCCCTGCTGATGTCGGCCGACGACACGGCGCTGCTAGTGATCGACATGCAGGAAAGACTGCTGCCGGAGATGGTCGGTTCGGACCGATTGATCTGGAATTGCCGACGCCTCATCGACGCCTGCAAGCTGTTCGACATGCCGATTGCCGTGACCGAACAGTATCCCAAGGGGCTGCGCCCCACCAAGGCCGAACTGGCCGAACGTCTGCCGTCGCCGTTGGAGAAGCTGGCGTTTAGCAGCGGGGCTTGCGGCGAGATATTCACCGCCTGGGAGGCGCTCGGCGTCCACAAGATACTGCTGACTGGGATTGAGACGCACGTTTGCGTGCAGCAGACCGCTTACGATCTGCTGGCCGCCGGCTTCGCCGTGTTCCTCGCCATAGACGCCGTGTCGTCGCGGTTCGCGATCGACCACGACACGGCCCTGCGGCGGATGGATTCCGCCGGCGCAACTTTGACCACGACCGAAGCGGCGATGTTCGAGATCTGCGAACGGGCTGGCACGGCCCGATTCAAGCAACTCAGTCAACTCGTCCGCGAACAACCGCCGGAGAAGACCTAGCGATGCCCGAGATTCCCGCCGCGATCAATCCGCCGATCCGCACGCTGATGGGCCCCGGCCCGAGCCAGATCCATCCCCGCGTGCTGGAGGCCTGCGGCAAACCGACCGTGGGACATCTCGATCCGTACTACTTGCAAATCATGGATGAGATGCAGCAGATGCTGCGGCAGGTGTTTCGTACCAACAACGAAATGACGCTGGCGATCAGCGGCACCGGCAGCGCCGGTATGGAAGCCGTGTTCGTCAACCTCGTCGAGCCGGGCGACAAGGTGCTGGTCTGCGTCAACGGCGTGTTCGGCGGACGCATGAAGGACGTCGCCACGCGAGCCGGCGGTGATGTGCAAGTCATCGAGCGCCCCTGGGGGGAGGTGTTCACGGCGGACGAAGTACAGGCGGCGGTCGAGGCCCACCGGCCCAAACTGGTCGGCATCGTGATGGCCGAGACCTCCACCGGGGCGTCGCAACCGCTTGAGGAGATCTCGCGGGTGGTTCACGACGGCGGCGCGCTGCTGGCGGTCGACGCCGTCACGTCGCTGGGCGGCATGCCGGTCGAAGTGGACGCCTGGCAGGTCGACGCCGTCTACTCCGGCACGCAAAAGTGCCTCAGTTGCCCGCCTGGCCTGGCGCCCGTTTCATTCAGCCCGAAGGCCGTCGACACGATCCAGCGGCGCAAGACGAAGGTGCAAAGCTGGTACCTCGATACCACCATGTTGGCCAACTATTGGGGCGACAAGCGGGCCTACCACCACACCGCGCCGATCAATATGACCTACGCCCTGCATGAAGCGTTGCGGCTGTTGCTGGAGGAAAAACTGGAGGCCGCGCATGCGCGGCACACACTGAATCATCGCGCCTTAAAGGCGGGCCTGGCCGCCTTGGGCATCGACTACACGGCCGCCGAGGGACATCAATTGCCGATGCTCAACGCCGTTCGCATTCCGGCGGGGATTGACGACAAGGCCATTCGTGGCGGCTTGCTGCGCGAGTTTGGCATCGAGATCGGCGGCGGGCTGGGCGATTTGGCCGGTCGCGTGTGGCGAATCGGCTTGATGGGCTATACCGCTCGTCCGCAGAATGTACTGCTGCTGCTGGCCGCTCTGGAACAGTTGCTCGCCCGCGAAGGCCATCGCTTTGATCCAGGTGGGGGAATCGCGGCGGCAAATCGAGTTTATGAGAATTCCATTTAGTGCATTGACAGTTGTGACAATTGTGATATCCTGGGCTGAATTGAGACTGAGTCTCAGTTACATGTTTCCCTTTATTTCAGCCGAAGGAGTGCCCTATGTGTCGGTATTGTCTCGCGCGCTCGGCCCGTCGCCGTGCCTTTACCCTGATCGAATTGCTGGTGGTGATGATCATCATCGGCATCCTGATCGCCATCCTATTGCCTGCTGTCAACCAGGCCAGAGAAGCCGCGCGAGCCACCGCCAGCGCCAACAACCTTCGCCAGATCGGCATCGCCGGAGCGAATTTTGAATCGCGGAACCAGCATTTCCCGCCCAGTTGGAAGTCGACGCCGATCGACGGTCAAGCGAACGTCGACGGTTGGTCGATCCACGCCTTGCTGCTTCCCTTCCTGGAGCAAAAGGTTCTGCAATCCTCGATCGACCTCACCAAAAGCTACAACCTGGCGGGCAACGTCGTCACCGCCGATGGCGAGGAAATCAAGCTCAGCGCGATGCGCGTTCCGACGTATCTTAGTCCGGGCGAGCCTCGCGACGAGGTTCGTTTTGACGGTGGGGCGCCGAAGCACTATCCGCTCAACTACGCCGTGAATCTGGGCGTGTGGAAAGTTTGGGATCCCGCGACGCAGACCGGCGGCGCCGGCGCGGCGTATCCCGATAGTCGTGTTCGTGCCAGCGACGTGACCGACGGCATGAGCCAGACGATCTTCTTCAGCGAAGTCAAAGCCTGGCAGCCGTACTATCGCAACGCCGGCGAGGACGCAGCAACATTGGAGGCGATCGATTTCCGCCAAGATCTGGACGACATCGCTGATGGCGGAACTTCGCTGATTTGTTCGCTGGGTGCGGAGCCGGGTGGATTCAAATCCAACAGCGGCCATACCGAATGGGTCGACGGCCGGGCGCATCAGATCGGCTTTACCACCGCCTATCCGCCCAACGCCAAAATCCGCTGCACCGAAAGCGACGTGGTGTACGACGTCGACTGGACCAACTGGCAGGAAGGCAAGGGGCTAGGCTCCAATCCGCAGGTACTCAATCCGACCTACGCCGCCGTCACCGCCCGCAGCCACTTCGCCGGCGGTGTGAACGTGGTGATGCTCGACGGTTCAGTCAAGTGGATCACCGACGACGTCAATCTCGGCGTGTGGCGGGCCTACTCGACCCGAGCCGGCAACGATTTGATTCCATCGAAGGACCAGTTCTAAGCCGCATCCTGGCGACCAATAACCGCATTGACGAATTTTCCGTTCGCGAGTCGATCTCCTCTATGCAGCCGAACGACGTTGCGACTGAATCGCTGGCGGACACCGAAGCGGATCAGATTCGTAAGGTACTTACCGCGGCCGGGGGCAACAAGTCCCGCGCTGCCAAAATTCTAGGTATTGAACGCAAGACGCTCTACCGAAAGCTGGAGCGCATGGGATTGCACTAGTCGCGATCCACTTTTCACGCAGGAGCATCGTCTTATGCCACATATTCCGATTGCTGAAGGTCTGTTTGGAATCCGGGG
>JBGTJT010000380.1:0-5998 GCA_041744995.1 Pirellulales bacterium
AGCACGCTTCACGCCGTCAGCTAACGACTCGCGGCAGCCATACAAATTGTCAAACTTGCTCTTGGTCGCCGAATCGTTGACATTGATCGCCGGAACCTTGAGCTTGCCGGTCTGCTGCAATACCAACAAGCGGTGAATCCCCGCCGTGGTTTCTTCGCTGATTCCGCGAATATGGGTCAGCAGCTCGGGAAACCGCTCATGCACCATGGCGGTTAAATCGCCCCCGTCGTCGAGAATCATGTTCAGCGGTTGGCCGTCGGGGAAATAGAGCGTCTGCTCGATCGCCCACACGAACTCTTCCTCGCTCATCCCCTTCCAGGCATAGACGGGCACGCCGGCGGCGGCGATCGCCACGGCGGCATGGTCCTGCGTGGAGAAGATATTGCAGCTACTCCAGGTCACCTCGGCGCCCAGTTCGATCAGGGTTTCGATCAACACGGCGGTCTGGATGGTCATATGCAGGCAGCCGGCGATGCGGGCGCCGGCTAGCGGCTTGTCTTTGCCATACTTCTCGCGGAGCGCCATCAGGCCGGGCATTTCATTCTCGGCCAGTTCGATCTCCTTGCGGCCCCAGGCGGCAAGCTTGTCGAATTCATCCTGATTGGCGGTCGCTACTACCTTGTATGCCAGCTTGGTCTCACTCACTTGCGCCACGACGATTCTCCTCGGTCAGCACGGAACGATTGGTTTGAAGTGCTATATGATAGGCGGTTTCCGCCGACTTTCCAAGGGTTGGCATGATCGCGGTTGGCTTGACTACAGTGCGCCGCCAGTCGCAGCGGGACTGCACAGCGATCTGCCGCTATCCGAGCGATTGCAGGGCCTGGCGGGCCGCGGAACAGAACGACTGTAGTTTGCCAACATCCTTGACTCCGGGCAAGCTCTCCACGCCGCTGGCCGTATCGACCCCGGTCGGCTGCACGGCGGCAATCGCCGCCGCCACGTTGTCCCCTGTTAAACCGCCGGCGAGTATCAACGGTAACTCGCCCAACTCGGATCGATCCGCCGCGATGCGATCCCAGTCGGCCACCTCCCCCGAACCGCCGTACTCGCCCGGCACGTGGGCGTCGAGCAACACCATGGGGAGCTTGATTTCGAGTACGCGGCAGGCTTCGAGAAATTTCACCACCGGTTGTATACCGGCGGCACCGAAGCGAAACGCCTTCATCACGGGGCGGCCGCCTAATTCCGCCAGCAACTGCGGCGGTTCGTCGCCATGCAGTTGAACCAGATCGAGCCCCAGGGCGTCACAGGTCTTGAGGATCGACTCGGCGGAGGCGTTTACGAACACGCCCACCTTCATCAGATCCGAACCGGCCGCGGCAGCGATCGGCCCCGCGGACTCCAGGGAGACGCCGCGTCGGCTTAGTGAATAAAAGTTCAGTCCGATCGCGTCGGCACCGGCCTCTCGAATCATCCCCACCTGGTCCGGCTGGGTGACGCCACAGATCTTAATGCGAAACATAGGCGTGTTCATGCGAGAGTTAGCAGACGAAGGCCATCATACGCCATTCGCACTGCGCAAGCGAGCAACCCCCGCGCCTCAACCCTCAAGCCTCCAGCCTCAAGCCTGAACCCTCAAGCCTCAAGCCTCAAGCCTCAAGCCTCAAGCCTCATTCACCGGCACGCCGTAGCGACGCTCTTCCAGGCCGAGGCGCTTCATCTTTTTGTAGAGCGTGGTGCGGTTGATACCCAACTGCTCGGCCGTTTCGTTGCGGTTCCAATTGTTGCCGTTGAGGACGTCGAGGATGATCTGCCGTTCCGGTTCTTCCAATGCTTCCTTCAAACTCCGCTGACCGGCGGTCGCGACGGCTACCTGCCGGGTCACGCCCATGTCACTTGGCAGGTCGTGCGGTTCGATGCGGGGGCCTTTGCCCAGCAGCACCGCCCGTTCGATCGCGTTTTGCAACTCGCGGACGTTGCCCGGCCAACGATATTGCTGCATGGCGGCGATGGCCGCTTCGCTGAAGTCGTCGATCGGTTTGCCCGTCTCTTCGCGGACCTCGGCCAGAAAGTGCCGCGCCAGCACGGGAATGTCGGAGATGCGGTCGCGCAGCGGTGGGAGTTCGATGTTGATGACGTTCACCCGGTAATACAGATCCTGCCGGAAGCTGCCGTTCTGGACATTCTTGGCCAAGTCCTCGTTGGTCGCCAGGATCACGCGCACGTCGACGTCGAAGGTCTCGGCCCCGCCGACCTGCTCGAACTGAAGCTCCTGCAAGACCCTCAGTAGTTTAACCTGCATGCTGGGGCTGGCGGTGCCGATCTCGTCGAGGAAGATCGTGCCGCCGTGGGCCAGCATGAACTTGCCTTTCTTGTCGCCGGTGGCACCGGTGAAGCTGCCGGCGACATGCCCGAACAGCTCGCTTTCCAGCAGGTTCTCCGGCAGTGCGCCGCAGGCCACCTCGACGTACGGCTTGTCGCGGCGTCCGCTGCGGCGATGGATCGCGCGGGCGATCATCGATTTGCCGGTGCCGCTCTCGCCGGTGATCAGCACCGTGGCTCGGGTATCGGCAACGCTTTCGATCATGTCGTACACCCGCCGCATGCGACGGTCGGCGCCGACGATGTTGTCCATGCCGAACTTCAGGTCGAGCTGCTGCTTGAGCGAGTCGTTCTCGCGGAGGACCGCCCGCTGCGAGATGGCCCGTTCGATCGCCATCTCGAGTTCTTCGTCGATCAGCGGTTTGGTAAGAAAGTCGGCCGCGCCAGCGCGGATGGCGTCGATCGCCGTCTCGACCGTGCCGTACCCGGTGACCAGTATCACGGCAACGTGCGGCTTGCTGCGGCGGGCGTGTTCGAGCAGGTCGAAACCATCGGCGTCGCGCAAGCGAATGTCGCAGAGAACTACGTCGTAATCCTTCTGGTCAAACGACTGCAGCGCATGGGGATAATCGGCCGCCGTGTCGATTTTATAATCCTGCTCGCGCAGCCAATGGGCCATGGAGTCCAACACGTGACGATCGTCGTCCACCAACAGAAGAGTCCCTTTGGACATAATACTCCCCGGCTATTTCTGAATTTTTTTAAAAGTCGCGCGAGCAGTTCGGCTCGCGTGATACCGCTACGGAGGGGAGCTGCGACGGGGAGTCGCGTAGCGGTGTGTCCAATTTTGCTATCAATATCTAGGTCGCAGGTGGCGAGCGGTCAACGCCCGCTGTGCAAACGCGACTGGCAACGGGCGGAATTGGGCCTAGATGTAGGATTATTCGGAAGATTAATATGACTTTATCGGTTGCATGGCTAGTCATTTCAGCTATTCTACTTTGGTGAAATTTACCGCGAGGCGGTTGGCGATCGGGATCAGTCGGGTTCTATTTGAACCATCTTGCTAGCTTCACGTACTAAGATAAGTTTAATTATTTTGGGGAACTGCACCCCGCTCAGAGTGGTCGCCGGCCTTGCGGGCCGGTATCATTTAGGAGACGCGGTCCCCCAATAGTCACGCTGGCTGTCGGCTGGCCGCCGCAGGGAGCGGAGTTGCTAACGGAATATCGGTGTCTGGGCCAGGAAACAAGGCGCCGGTGGGGCAGGAAATTCTTTTTTGGAAAGGCTCTTTTCAATGAGCATTAAAATTTTGGTTGCGGACGACCATGAGATGGTCCGGACTGGCTTGTCCAGCCTTTTGGAGGGTTCGGACATTCGTATTGTGGCGGAGGCCGGCAGTGGGGACGAGGCGATCACCCAGGCGAAAAAGCATCGGCCTGATGTGATCCTGCTCGACATTCGCATGCCGGGCTCGGACGGGTTGGCGACGCTGGAAAAAATCCACAACGAGATCCCGGAATCGCGGGTCGTGATGTTGTCGACTTATGACAATCCGACCTACGTGGCCCGCTCGGTCGCGCTGGGCGCCTGCGACTACGTCCTAAAAGGCTCCAGTCGAAGCGACTTGATCGCCGCCATCGAGGCCGCCCATAAGGGAGAGTCGCCCACCAGCGGCGGGCAGATGCGGAAGGTGGCCACGGCGATGGAAACGCGGCAGAACAAGCACGACGACGTGCCGCTCACGAATCGCGAAGCGCAAGTGCTGAAACACATTGCCTTGGGGTTGAGCAATCGCGAGATCGGCAAAAGCCTCGAGATCAGCATCGAGACCGTCAAAGAGCACGTGCAAAACATCCTTCGCAAACTCAGCGTTACCGACCGCACGCAAGCGGCCGTATGGGCGGTGCGGCGGGATTTGGTTTAGCAGGCGGTTGTCGGAATCAACGCTCAGCCCGCGCGGGGATGCGCGCGCTCGTACGCTTCGCGCAGGCCGGCGGTGCTGACGTGCGTGTAGATCTGCGTGGTGACCAGGCTCTTATGGCCGAGCAGTTCCTGCACGCTGCGGATGTTGGCGCCGCCGTCGAGCAGGTGCGTGGCAAAGCTGTGCCGCAAGGTATGCGGCGTGGTGCGCGCGTCGAGGCCCGTTTCCTTGAGATACTTCTCCAGCATCCGGGCGACGCTCCGCGTGGTGATGCGGTTGCCGAACTTGTTGACGAAGACCGGACGGGGCGACACCGTGTCGTTCGTTTCACGCCGGGCGAGCCACCGCCGCAGCGCACGGCCGGCGTAGGAGCCGATCGGGGCGAACCGTTCCTTGCGCCCCTTGCCGCGGACACGGACCACGCCGGCCTCGAGATCGAGATCCTCGTCGTTGATCGCAACCAACTCGCTGACGCGCAAACCCGCCGAGTAAAGCGTTTCCAGGATCGCCCGATCCCGTAATCCCAGCGGCTCTTCCCGTGGCGGCGCAGTGAGCAGGCTGTTTAGTTCCTTGCTGGAAAGAAAGTGCGGCAGGGTGCGTCCCTTGCGAGGATTCCGCAACGGCTTGGCCGGATTGGCGTCCACCCATCCCTCCCTCATGCCAAACTTGAAAAAGCTGCGCAGCGAAGCCAGCCGCCGCGAGATGGTGCTCGGCGAATAGCCCGTTTCGTGCATGTCGGCCAGATAGCGTCGCAGTTGCCGCGTGTCGATGGCGTCGGGCGGCGGACAACAAGACCAGGCGACGTCGACGTCCGCCAATTCGCCGCTGGCCGCTGCGACATTTCCCGCGGCGACATCGCCGCCGCTGGCAGGCGGTTCGCCGTGCTCGGCGACAAAATACTCCGCCAGCGCCAGCAAGTCCTCGCGATAGCTCTTGAGCGTCAACTCCGAAGCGTTCCGCTCCATCCTGAGGAACTGCAAAAAGCGTTCGATGGCGCGCGGCAGCGGGGGGGCGGGCATTGCTATCCTATCGGACTATTTGCGCGGTTCTTCCTGGTCGGTCGACAGCGGCAAGCTAAAGCGGTTCGCGTAGGGCTGCGGTTCGCTCTCCTGGCGGATTTTCTGGCTGAGCACCGCGGCATCGTACCACGTGAAACTCAGTTCGGGGTTCGACGCGTAGCGGCCAAGCGTGCGCAAGGTCGCCGCGCGGCTGGCGTCGTCATATAAAAACACATAGCGTTCGCCGCCCTTCACCAAGGCGAGCACATTCACATCCTGGGCCACGAGACTCTCCTTCCGACACTGGGGTAGGTTTCGATCCGTCAAAGCCGTTGCACCGCGGGAGGGACAACGGCAGGTAGGAGGACAACAGGCCGTATGCTGGCACTGTCTCCCATGTGGACCGGGTCGGAGTGAGCGAGAAATCGATTCGTAGGTAGGTGCTATCGATCGCGCCGGGCATCGTGCCGCTGCCGGTCCAAGAAACCTTATCGGTCGGAGGACCATCGATACACCAATCTCGATTCGCCACTGCCGCCGCGAGCGGTCAGCATTTCGGCGATGTGCTTGAAGCAGCAGAAGCGAATGAAGTCGTCACTCCGTTGCAGATAGCTTTGCCAGCCGCCGAACCGGGCGTCGTCTCGGAATTCGTAGTAACTCTCCAACGCCGCCGTAAACTTCGAGTCGTTCCCGACATACAGTTGCGTGTGCGACAGCACCGGCTCGTTCGTCGGTCGGCAAGGGGCCGGCGTCGGCGCCGGGCCGTCGGGCACGAAGCCGCTGGGGTCGGGCCAGTCGGGCGGTAGGGTCG
>JBGTJT010000381.1:0-4911 GCA_041744995.1 Pirellulales bacterium
CGCGGGCCGCGGCGAGCTGGAGCGATTCGCCTTTCGCGCGGGCTAGTTTGATGGACATGTTGAGGCCCAGCAACTGCGCTGTGTTTTGAGCCGTCGTCGCTACCTGGGAGTCGCTGCCGTCGATCAGAACCTGCAACTGCACTTGCTCGCCCAGAGCGAGCCGGTCGGTATAGTGCGGTGGAATCCGCAGACCGACCTTGGCTCGACCCGAGGTCAAGCTGCGCTGAAACGACTCCTCGTCGTAGACGTGTTCGCGAATTTGAAACCGGCGGGTATATTCGAATGCCGCCACCGCATCGCGAGCGCCGCGCCGTCCGTCCATGTCGAACACCACCGTGGGGATGTTCTCGATCTGGATGTCGATGGCGTAGCCGAAGATGATCATCTGCATCACCGGCACCACCAGCACGAAGAACAGCGTAATCGGCTGACGGCGAATGTGATAGAACTCCTTGACGAGAATGGCCCACAAGCCATGCGTCGACTTGGCCTTGACGCTGCCCGCGGATGGTTCGTGCGAGGGGGGCGAGATTTCTGTCGGCGCAACGGCCTCAGTTGCGGCATCTTGGCCGTCCGGTAGCGCGCCTGTCGCCGCGGCAACGGTTTCCGCGTGGGACTCTGCGTTGGCGGTGAGCGTGACGAACACATCCTCCAGCGAGGGCGGAATTTCGCGCACGTCGATGTCGGCAGCGGCGATGCCGATTTCCTGCAGCAAATGCTGCGGCGAAAGCGGCTCGTTGATCAGCACATGCAGCGTCTCGCCGAACAGCGTCGCATCGCGAACGTCGGTGCGCCGACGCAAGGCGGCCAGATGTTCGACCGCCGAGGGAATCCGCAGCTCGTAACGCCGCGTGCCTGCGGGCGTAATCTCGGGCAAGGCTTTTAATTCATCCGGCTTGCCGAGCACCAGCAGCTTGGACAGATAGATATAGCCCACGTCGGTACACCGTTCCGCCTCGTCCATGTAGTGGGTGGTGACGAACAGCGTGACGCCACGCCCGGACAGCTCGAACAACAAATCCCAAAGCTGGCGGCGGGCGACCGGATCGATGCCGGCCGTCGGCTCGTCGAGAAACAGAATGTCGGGGTCATGGATTAACGCACACGCCAGCCCCAGTCGGCGTTGCCAGCCGCCGGAGAGCGTACCGGCAAGTTGCGATTGCTGGTAGTTGCTCAAGCCGGTCAGTTCCAGCACCTCGCCGCGCCGCTGGGCGAGCCGGTGGCGATCGAGCCCATAGATGCGGCCATAAAAATCGATGTTCTCCCGCACCGAAAGGTCGGCGTACAGGCTGAACTTCTGCGACATGTAACCGATCCGCGGCTTGATCGCCTCCGCAGCGCGAACAGTATCGCGGCCGAGTACCGTTGCTTTGCCGCTGGTAGGCGGAAGAATCCCGAGCAACATCCGGATGATCGTCGACTTGCCGCTGCCGTTGGGACCGAGCAGTCCAAAAATGGAGGAGCGACGCACTTGAAAGCTAACGTCCTGCACGGCGATCAGGTCGCCAAAGTGGCGAGTCAAACCGTGGACCTCGATGACGGGCGGATTCACGGCGCGTCTCCCGCGGGCGTCAACCAGACGTCGGCCGTCATGCCGGGCCGCAATTTTTCCAATCCGTTTAGCAGATTCACCTTGATGCGGAACACTTGCTTCGACCGTTCTTCCGGAGTTTGCACGTTGCTGGGGGTGAACTCAGCTTCGCGGGCAATAAAAGCGACCTCGCCCTGAAATGGCTCTTCGCCGAAGCTGTCTACCGTAATCGACAACTTTTGACCCACTTGCAACGCCACGCGATTCACCGGCACGTAGGCTCGCACCCACAAGCGGCTGTCGTCCATGATCGACAGCACTGGGGCGCCCGCGGGGATCAGATCCCCCTTCTGCAGATCGAGGGCCTCGATGACTCCCTCGAGCGGGCTGCTAATGGACAGTTCCTTTTTTTGCTCTCGAATTGCTTCCAGCGCCGCCTGGGCGGCGTCGCGGGCGGCCTTGGCTTGCTCAATCTCCTCCTGACGATAACCGCTGGCGGCCAACCGCCAGGCCTGACGGGTTTCCTCGGCGCGCGCCTGCCCTGCGCGAATGTCTTCCTCGCGGGTACCGTCTTGCAGCAACTCGAGCTCGTTCTTGCGGACGACAACCATCGCTTCGGCTGCTGCAAGCTGTTCGCTTACGACGTCTAATTCCTCGCGCGTGACGGCGCCTTGATCGAAGAGCTCGACACGCCGCGTGTGGAGTTGTTGGGCAAGCTTTAACTCCGCCTCGGCTGAGCTCAGGCGTCCTGCCGCAGCGTCGATCTCTTGGGGCCGCGGCCCGGCCACCAGTTTGTCGAGCTCCGCCTTGAATTGGTCGTGGCGGGCCTTCGCCTGGGCGACCTCTTCCGCCCGAAAGCCCGCTGCCAGCTTCCGGTAATCGGCATCCAGGGCGGCCAACGACTCGGCGGCCTCCTTTTCGCGCTCCAGAAGATCGTAGGGTTCCAGTTCGACGAGCACCTGATCGCGACGGACTCGCTGACCCTCTTCCACATGGACGGCCAGCACCCGACCGCCTACGCGCGAACCGACACGAATCTCATCCGCTTCGATAAACCCGGAAACGCGATTCGGTTGCGTGCGGTATTGGCTGTAGGCAATCAGCCCTCCCAACACGAGGATCACGGCCAGAATAATGGAAATGCGTCGCACCATGCCTCCCATTGTGGCATGACCGCACCGTGTTGCAACTGGCAAGCAGATGGATAACGCAACGAGGGTTGCCTGGTACGCACCGGCCGGAACAGCCCAGCTTGTGTCCTGGCTGCGGATCGCGTCTGTTGTCACGCTTTGGACAGACCACTAGTCCGGCAGGCGATGCACGGTGTACCACGCCTCGTTGTGCAGCAGTTCGGTACCCTCTTCGTCGGTCAACTTGCCGAGTTGCATCTGGTAGACCATGCCGCCGGGATGGGGTTCCACCGGCAAGCTCAAGGTGATCGACGTCCGGTCGGCCGACAGTTCCGCGGTTTGCACCGGGACGCTCTGTTCGCCCGTTCGAGGCGAGCCGTAACGACCGCTGTAAACGTAGTGATACCGCCGCACTTGAACTTGCTCCGCACTTAGTTGCGTCTCGGCGGCGAGCGGCCGGGTCAGCCGTATCACAAATCCCGCGCCGCGGGGGCGGATATTGACTTCCCGGATCGCCAGCGGCGTCCGACCGTCGAAGGCCATCCGCGTCAGTCCACTGGTAAGCGAGGCGGTGTAGAGTTGATGGTCGGGGCCAAACTTCATCCGCTCGCTGCCGAGCGGCTGGCCGTCGACGAAGCGAAAGCAGGCGCCTTGGTATTCACCTTGCACCTTTTCCAGGGCGATGCGCATGACGCCCGCGTTCACGCCGTAGCCGACGTCGCCGACAAACATCTGGTCGGCAAACGGCCCGAACTTGCCGCCGGTTCGGTCATGTACCGGACCGGAAACGCTACGACTATGCTCGTAAGGCAGCCAAACTGTGCTGAGACCATCCGGATAGGTTTCCTTGGGCAACGTAGCCTCCTGGGTCTCGGGATGCCCATAGAACCTTCCTGGGACGATTGCCGCCAACTTGCACGCTGCGATCCAATCCCCCTGGTTGTCGGTGAAGAACATGGCGCCGCCCGGCCCTTGCGCGATGCCGTTGGGAACGCGACAACCGGTAGCCATGACCTCCAGGTGTTCGGTATCGCGAGCTACCCGCAGCACCGAGCCGCGAAACCGTCCCGGCGCGACCAAATCCGTGCCCGGATGCGTCCAAAAGACGCCCGTATTCAATGCGAACCACAGGTTCTGTTGGGGATCGACCCCCAGGCCAAAGCAGTATTCGTGCCAGCCGGGCGAGAGTCCCCAGCCAGTCGCCACCGTGCGGTAATGATCGACCGTGCCGTCTCCGTCGCGGTCGATCAGTTCGGTGATTTCCGGTTTCTGCGCGACGTACAACCGGCCGTCGACGAACGCCAAGCCGATCGGATGATGCAGCCCACAGGCATAGCGCCGCCACTCGACGCGTTCCGGCTGACCCACCGGCGGCGTTTTGGCCCGCCAGACTTGCCCCTCCGTCATCGCGAGCGCGTAGATTGCGCCGTCGTCGCCGAAAGCGAGATCGGAGGGGCGCCAAGTCGGAAACGGGCCAGGAATCGTCTCCATGACGTAACCGGGCGAGGCGTCGCGGCGAATCGCGCCGAGGGTGTGCGCCGAGGCGGCTCGGCCCCGTTCATCCCCCACCTTGGTCCATCGCGCGCCGTCGACGGAGACTTCAATCCGATAGGCATTCGCCAGCCGATCCTTGCAAACGCCCGTTTGGTCGCGAGCCCAGACGATCTTCCGCATCTCGACCGTCTCGGGAAACTCGATCTGCACCCACCCGCCGCCTGATTCGGCGCTGATCCAGCTATGGTTGTTTCCCAGCTTGCCGTCATTGAGATGCGGAATCTGGTGAATCGCATAACCGGAGATAACCGAGGAGGCGGTGGCTTTTCCTTGCGGCGCGAGATTTCGCTCGGCATCCGCGCCGAAGATTTCCAACTCGTCGATGCCCGGCGCCGAGTTGTCTCGCGTTCCGGTCACAGTGAACCGCAAGAATCGCCCCTCGACCGGCGCAAACTCGTCGACGTTCTTTTGCGGATCGACGGCCGGTCGCTGGGCGATGGGGGCGGACGGTGGAGCGTCTTCCATGTCCGGCAGCGGCTCGGTCGGTTGCCGCGGCTGATCGAAGGAGTCGTTCATCGCCGGCGCCCGTTGGTCGAGCGACGTAAGTTCCTCCGCCGTTGGCTGAGGCTTGTCCCCGCGGTATGTCCAGGTATCGACCCGCACCACCAATGGCTCACCGGCGTTGGCGGGCGGAGAGACCAACTGCCAGGAGGCGGCTGTCTCGCCGTTTGCCGGCGACCATTGCGTGCCGTCGGC
>JBGTJT010000382.1:0-4835 GCA_041744995.1 Pirellulales bacterium
CCATTCCGTTCTACCACGGGAGGTCCACTTTTTGGCAAGCTAGCACGCAACACAACTCCTTGCGCCACCGCGTGCTAGCACGCGAGGGATGCGAGTTACACCCAATTGATTTAAATCGACAAGCGATAGAGGGAATGTCTGATCGAGTCGACGACTTGGCATCGTCCAAGGCTATAGATTTAGTGGATGAAATTGAGTCGGTTTCGCAATTACCTACTGATAATGTCGTTGTCGTTGGAAAAACTGATACACCTCGCGACAAGCTGTTTTTCGAGGCTGTAAAGTGCGAGTTCATCTTCGATTCCCTGTATACTGAACTTCAAATAGGGGAACCAATTCGCGTAAAAGAGCTTGGCCTTCGAGTTGACAAGGTAGTCATGACCGGCAATCGCGTGGATTTGTTCTTATCGGTAAAAAATCTTAGTGATGGCCATATTTTTGCACCCGAGCGAGACGGTGCGGCGCGGCGATTGGGTTTCGTAGACAGCTATATGAACCACCTGGATTCATGGCTCGAACGAGGAACAGCAGATCTCAATCCCGGCGATTTTGCTACACTTCAATACTCAGCAACTATTAAAATAGAATCACCCGTATTCTTGTGGCGTTTTTTCTTGACGACAAGTAATTTTAGCCGAGAGGGTTTCTATCTTTTCGTTACGCCAAGCGATTTCACTAACTCTTAGGGAAAGTCAATATGTCACGACAGGAACGTTTCAAGAGGGCTTTATTACCGCGGCGGATATATGTTGAGGCAGATTGCCCAATGGGTGACCACACTATCATGGGTGAAACATACCATTTAGAGGAAAAAGTTGTCATAGATTGTGAGAGAACGGACAGAAGACCTGTATTTGGATACACTTTTCTCTTGGCAGACGCCAACTAACCGGGGGACGTTAGCGAATCGAATAATAGTTGAGTTGGAGCTTCTCCATCTGATTTGGCAAACCTTTGATAACCCGTCGCCATGATTGCCATACTTTGTGGCCTAGCGGGCGATGTCCACCGCTACGGCATGCCTCGTCGTCTACACCCTGCACTACAACATCGGCTTCTACGGCCTGGAACGCCTGCATCCGTTTGATTCCCGCAAGTATGGCCGGGCATGGAAGGTGCTCAAGCGGCACTTCGGCAGGTCGTTAGACTCCATGTGGGTGCGTCCTGACCGGCCGGCGAACCGCGAAGAGTTGCGGCTCGTTCACACGGAAGCGTATCTCGATCAGCTTCGCGATCCACGTTACGTCGCCGAAGCGCTTGAATTGCCGATCGTACGCCGCTTGCCGGCATTCGCGATCAACTGGCATATCCTGCGGCCCATGCGGTGGGCCACGCGGGGAACCATTCTCGCTGCTCAGGAAGCAGTACAGCACGGGTTGGCAGTCAATCTCAGCGGAGGCTATCACCATGCCAAGCCAGACGGCGGCGAAGGCTTTTCCATCTATGCCGACGCGGGTATCGCGGTCGCGTCATTGCGCGCACAAGGACTGATCGGGGAAGAAGCGCGCGTGGTATACATCGACACCGATGCGCATCAAGGTAACGGGGTTTGTCACACCTTCATAAACCACTCGCGCGTTTTCATCTTCGATATCTACAACGGCCGCATTTACCCATTCTATGATCTCGTCGCCAACGACCGCATCGATTGCAACATTCCGATCAGAAGTCCATGGACCGATGGGGACTATCTTGATCAACTCCGCGGCCGACTGCCGAGCTTTCTCGATTCGGTCGGCAACGAGCCTATCGAACTGGCAATTTACAATGCCGGCACCGATGTCTTCGCCGACGACCCGTTGGGTGGACTCAACCTCTCGGCGGAAGCAATCCTCGAACGCGACCTGTACGTTGTCGGCGAGTTGCGGCGGCGGGAAATTCCAACCATTATGTTGCTTAGTGGCGGGTATACCAAGCAGAGCTACCAACTGGTGGCCAATTCGGTGATTCGGCTGCTTAAAAAGGAGTAACCTTGGGCGGCCGATCCCCGCAGCGCGCCTAGCGTCTCGACATCGCTCGGGATATATTCAAGGTTTGCCACGACTCGGAGAGTTCCCTATGCGCCGCTTGTTGAATGTTGCCCTGCTGATTGGAGGTGTTCTGATGTCGCTCGACCAAGATCCCCTGCGGGCTGCCGATCTGGAACCATTCACGGAACAGTCGGTCGAATCGCAGGGCAAGACGTTCAAGTATCGGCTGCTGGCGCCCGTCCGGATCGAGCCGGGCGTGAAGTATCCCGTCGTGCTGTTCCTGCACGGGGCCGGCGAGCGAGGCGTCGACAATGAGAAGCAGTTGCAGTATTTCCCCGAGATGATGGCCCAAGCCGAGTATCAGCGGAAGTTTCCCTGCTTTGTCGTGGCGCCGCAGTGCCGCGCGGGCAAAATGTGGGTGAATCTCGACTGGAGTAGCAAGCAGAGCATTCCCATGGACGAGCCGACCGCGGACATGGCCGCCGCGGTGGCCGCGTTGGAACAGGTGCTCGACAAGCATCCGGTCGACGCCCGGCGAATCTATCTGACCGGCCTGTCGATGGGCGGCTACGGTGCGTGGGACTTGGCGGCGAGGCAGCCGGAGCGGTTTGCGGCGGTCGTGCCGATCTGCGGCGGCGGCGATGAAAAGCAAGCCGCCAAGCTCAAGAACCTGCCGATTTGGGCCTGGCATGGCGACCAAGACAACGCCGTGCCGGTCGAGCGCTCGCGGAGCATGATCGAAGCGATTCAAGCGGCCGGCGGCGAACCGAAGTATACCGAACTGCCAGGCGTCGGCCACAACAGTTGGACGCCCGCCTACACGGCCGAGGATGGGGTGGTGCCGTGGATGTTCCTACAGAAGAAATCCTAAATCCCAATTTCTAAATCCTAAACAAATTCCAAACTTGAATGCTCGAATGACCGTACATGTTGAGCTCCTTTGGAACATTCGTGCTTTGAATTTGTTTAGGATTTAGGATTTCGAAATTAGGATTTAGCCCTCATGTCTCACGACGTTTACGAAAACCCTCTCATCACCCGCTACGCCAGTCGTCCGATGGCGGAACTGTGGAGCGCCAACCGCAAGTTTCGCGCTTGGCGGACGCTGTGGATCGCCCTGGCCGAAGCCGAGCAGGAACTCGGCCTGCCGATTAGCGACGAGCAGATTGCGGAGCTGAAGGCAGCCGCGGAGAACGTCGACTTCAACGCGGCGAACGAATACGAACGTAAGCTCCGTCACGATGTGATGGCGCACGTGCATGCCTACGGCGATCAATGCCCCACGGCGAAGAAAATCATCCACTGGGGCGCCACAAGCTGCTTCGTCACCGACAACGCCGACCTGATGTTGCTCCGCGAAGCGCTGACGATGACCCGCGACCGGCTGGTGGCCGTGATCGATCGGTTGGCGACGTTCGCGGAGAAATACCGCGATCTGCCGACGCTCGGCTTCACCCATTTGCAGCCGGCGCAGCCGACGACCGTCGGCAAGCGGGCGACGCTATGGGCCTACGACCTGGTGCTCGATCTTGAAGAGATGGAACACCGGCTGGCAACGTTGCGCGCCCGCAGTGTGAAGGGCACCACCGGCACGCAGGCGAGCTTCCTGGAACTGTTCGACGGCGATCACGCCAAGGTCCGCGAGTTGGAGCGCCGCGTGGCCCAAAGAATCGGCTTCGAGCAGACCTATGCCGTCACCGGGCAGACCTATACGCGGAAGGTCGACGTGCAGATTCTCGACGCCTTGTCGGGCGTCGCCGGCAGCAGCCACAAGGCGGCCACCGATCTGCGGCTGTTGCAGAACCGCAAGGAGATCGAGGAGCCGTTCGAGACGCATCAGATCGGCTCCTCGGCCATGCCGTACAAACGGAACCCAATGCGGACCGAACGGATGTGCGCGTTGGCCCGGTATGCAATGAGCCTGCAATCGAGTGCCGCCAACACGCTGGCCACGCAATGGATGGAGCGCACACTCGACGACAGCGCCAACCGCCGACTGACGCTGCCTCAGGCGTTCCTGGCGGTCGACGCCACCTTGGTGCTGTACCAGAACGTCGCCGAGGGGCTGGTCGTCTATCCCCGGGTGATCGAGCGGAACCTGATGGCCGAATTGCCGTTCATGGCCAGCGAAAACATCCTCATGGCGGCGGTCAAGGCGGGCGGAGACCGCCAGGATCTGCACGAGCGAATCCGCCACCACAGCCAGGCGGCCGGCGCCAACGTCAAAGAGCAGGGGGGCGACAACGATCTGCTCGAGCGACTGGCCACCGACAAAGCCTTCGCCGGCTGCGATTTCTCAGCAGCGCTCGAGCCCAGCAAGTACATCGGCCGCGCGCCGCAACAAGTCGACGAGTTCCTCGCCGAATACGTCGTACCGCTCCGTGAAAAATACCCTTCGGCAAACCACGACGCCGACGTGCGAATTTAGAGCGATGCCAGGAGCGCTGCCTCGGGCAATGCATGGGTGCCATGCTCACGATGCAGAACCACTGAGTGCGTGGCCACCTGAACCAAGCAGGAACGCACGAGAGTTGCATCGTGGGCATGCCGCGTTAGCACGTCACATGCCCATGCACCGTAAACTCCGCGTGGGCATGGCACCCGAAAATAGAGTTGCGTCAGACAAATGTCGCAACCAACAGAGTCCGTATGCCGATTTGCAGTTTCGTGCACTCGGTAACAGCACATTGCAATTTTCGCTCCTCATTACGGCCCGAGTAAGAAAGTCGGCGGGGCGACAGTTGACGCCGCCATTGCCTGGCACTTCTTCCGGTGCCACTTCCCGAGCGGTAGCTCGTTGCCGGTGCAATCTGCTGGTCAACCAACCATTATGAAACCGTCGGAAGCACACGGCAAGCAAGTCGC